>JAOTUT010000466.1 GCA_029863735.1 Ignavibacteria bacterium | reverse complement strand
AGAACGACTGAAAGGTTGAAAATTCCCATAAAGAATCCCATTCTGCTTTCATCAACTTTTTCAGACATAATTGCGAACGGTAAACTTACGATTGCTGCCCAGCCAATACCACAAACAGCCATCAGCAGATAAAGAATGAGTGATGACGTACCAATTAAAACAATTCCAAAATAACCAAGTGCCATTATGGCGACGCAAGTAAGATGAGTTTTTACTCGTCCAACTTTTTCAGTGATAGGTTCAAGAACAAATGCAGGCAAAATAAAACCTACTGCATTCAGAACGAGAAAAGAGATTGCAATTATCTGTCCGGTTTCTGTTTGGTCAGCAGGGTTTAGTTTTTGCTGGATGTATGCAATTATATAAACGAACATGGTTTGTACACCTATCCAAGAAAAACCATGAGCAAAATACAACTTGAATAATTCACCCCACTCGGTGACTTTGGATTTTTTCTTTGTGATGTCAGTTTCTTTTTCCGAATTTGTAAGTGCTTTGCTTTCTTTTATAAAGAATGGAGGTAAAAAGGAAAACGCCAGAACTATAAAAGCTCCCAGGTAAATGAGAAAATAATTTCCAAAGATGGCTCCGATTGCATAAGCCATCACTCCCCAGAAACCTGAGATTGTTTGCATCCAAGTGTATCCTTTAGTTCTTGGGACACCATCTGGAGTTACATCTGCAATTATAGATCTGGTTGGATTGAAGCTGATGTTTATCGCAAGATCAAGAGTAAGTGCAACAACTATTGCAACAGCCATAAGACTGCCTATTCCCAAAAAATCATTTATCTTACCAATATTCGGAAGTGCAATTAACATAAGCGCAGCGAGAGCACCACCAATAAGAATAAAGGGTCTTCTTCTACCACCCCAAAACCATACTTTGTCGCTTATAAATCCAATTATTACCTGACCGAATATTCCGGCAAGAGGACCGGCCGCCCACACTATTCCGATTTCATGAATATCTAACTGATACTGAGTATTCAAAATCCAGCTAAGAGCTGCAATCTGGATAGAAAGAGCAAAACCCATAGCTGTTGCAGGTAACGCCAGAATCGAATAAAATGTATTAGTAAGTTTTTTTTGTATTTCGAGCATACAATTTCCGGGTTATTTTGTTGATATTTCTAAATTAATTAACCTTATAAATTTCAGCAGAATAGCTTTTGAGATCTATTAAAATGTCTTCATCAAGATTAATCTTTTCACCATTAAAAAGATTTTTGATTACCCTTGCATCCTTCATTATTATTCTTAAAACCGTAGGATAAAAAGGAATATTTTCTGATCCTGTATTCATTAAGATTATTATCTTCTCATCTTCAAAAGTTTTAATCAAGTAATAGAGATTATCCCCAGCATATACGTGAGTCAATTTACCTTTAGACAACACTGGATATTGTTTTCTTAATTTCAGTAGTTTCTGCAAATAATTGTAAATATCATTTTCTTCTTTCGTTCTCTCCTGGTCTGAAAAAGCATTTCTAGTATCACTAGCAAATCCTCCCGGGAAAGGCTGTCTGAGTTCTCCGTGCTTTGTTCCACCCTTTATACCTATCTCGGTTCCGTAAAAAATAACAGGAATTCCTCTTGTAAAGAGTACAAGGTTAAGGGCTAGTTTAACTTTATCAATATTGCCATTTGCCAGAAGCATTGCCCGATCAATATCGTGATTATCAAAAAATACCAGCAAATTATTCGGATCAGAATAAACAATATCCTGTGCGATTGTTTCATAAACAAGATTAATAGTTTCTTCACCACTGATATATGATCGAATAGCATCCGAAAGTGCAAAATCTGTAACAACAGGGAGACTCGAGTCAAAGTCGATTCGCCGTACTGGAGAATTTGTTTGGTAACCAGAAATAATTGTCGGAATGCCCTGCCAGATTTCTCCGACAATATTAAAGTTGGGATATTCAACAAGAATAGCTTCTGCCCAAGCTGCTAAATATCTTTGATCGGAATATGGATATGTGTCCTCGCGGATTCCATCCAATCCCGAAAACTCAATCCACCAGATCGTATTTTGAATAAGATAATTTTTCAGGAAAGAATTTCGTTGATTGAGATCAGCCATATATTCAGTGAACCAACCCTCCTGATTAAATTTAATCACAGTGCTGTCCCCATGAATATCAAGAAAAGCCATTTTATTATGAGAGACTGGAAGGTGATTGCTCGGAGCTCCGTTAAACCAATCTGAGGCAGGAGGATTATATACCC
>JAOTUT010000465.1 GCA_029863735.1 Ignavibacteria bacterium | reverse complement strand
TCCGCTTACACAGTCGGCACCCAAACCATATTCACAAATATTTTTGAGTATCCTGTCATTCGAATTTGCCTTTAGTGCGTAATGGACTTTGTAATTCCTTTTTGATGATTCTTTGGTTAGGTCTTCTAAAGTTTTTTTGAGAAGATCAATATCATAATAATAGAAAGGCGTATTCAGGGAAGAAAATTTTTTTATAAGATCTTTATTAAACATTATCGCTTGCCCGTTTCAGGAGGAAAAAATCTCGTTGAGAGAAATTAGTGCTTCTTTTTTGTCCTGCGAATTGACAAGTATAGAAATGCTGTGCTTGCTTCCGCCGTAAGAGATCATTCTGATATGAAAATGTTTTAATGACTCAAATACTTTGTCGATTATTCCTTTTTGGTCTATCAGGTTTTCTCCAACAACGCAGATGATAGTTTGATTTGTTTCAACGTCTACAGAACCATAGTATTTAAGCTCTTCCACAATTTCGCTAAGATATGTCGTGCTATCAATTGTAACTGAAACTGCAACTTCAGACGTTGTTATCATATCAATCGGAGTCTTAAATCGCTCAAAGACTTCAAATACTTTTCTCAAAAATCCGTATGCCAGAAGCATCCTGCCCGATTTTATCTTTATTGCTATGATTCCATCTTTTGCTGCGACTGCTTTAATGCCTTTGCCGTTTGATTCAGCCGAAATCAAAGTCCCGGGATCTTTTGGCTTTAATGTATTCTTTAATCTGACAGGAATGTTCGCTTGTTTAGCCGGTAAAATACTGGACGGATGAAGAATTTTCGCCCCAAAATATGCTAGCTCTGCTGCTTCATCGAAAGTTAAGTTTTCTATTGGATAAGTGTTTTCAACGTATCTTGGATCGTTATTATGAAAACCGCTTATGTCTGTCCAGATCTGTATTTCATCCGCATTTAGTGCTGCACCGATTAGTGAAGCGGTGTAATCACTTCCACCGCGCTTAAGATTATCAATTTCACCATAAAGATTTCTGCAGATATATCCCTGTGTGATGAAAAGATTTTTATCCGGATATTTCTCCAGCTCACGATTCAGATTTTCTTTTATGTAATAATTATCCGGTTCACCGTTTGTGTCAATCCTCATAAAGTTTAAAGCGGGTAGAAGAGCGGAATTTACTTTTATTCCTTGAAGATAAAGTTGAAAAAGCGCAGTCGAAATCAATTCTCCCTGGGCGAGTATTGCTCGCTCTTCGTGAATAGTAAACATATCCTGCGTGAAAGAACGAATGAAATTAAAATGTGATTCTATTAAATCCTTGCCTTCTTTTCTAAAATTTTCTTCAATAAATAATTCATTGACAACTTTGAGGTATTTACCCTCAAGTTCATTAATCAACCTGGTGGCTTCCGCATTCATTTTACTATAAAGTGTTTCAGCAATCAGAACCAGAGAATTTGTTGTGCCAGCCATTGCAGATAGAACGACTAATTTTCTTTCTCCATCCTTTATTAGCTTGGCAACTTCTTTAATTCTTTCAGCAGTACCAACCGAAGTCCCGCCGTACTTTAATACTTTCATCCTGTAAATTTTTGTTGTGAAATAAGTTGGCGCAAATATAATTATTACAATTAAATATAATAGAGTTATTTTTTTATTCGATAGAATTATTACCCCTCGCTTCTCACAACATAATTCGCTAATTTAATACTGTCATTCTGACCCCGCCTTAGCGGGGGAAGAATCTTTGGACTATATTCTGAGATTCTTCGTCCCTTTGGGACTCAGAATGACAACAAGTAAATGTCATCCTGAACGAAGCGAAGAATCTTTGGACTATATTCTGAGATTCTTCGTCCCACTGGGACTCAGAATGACATCGAGTCGTCATTCTGAAGGAGGCCGGCAATAGCTGGATGACTGAAGAATCTTAAAACCTATGAGCAACCGTAATAACAAATATTACCAAACTCTCCTCCTGATTTTATTTTTCCTGCTTATCGCTTACAGCTTACCGCTTAACGCTACCGTTAGGTATGTAAGCAAAACCGGCCTGTCTATCCCGCCTTATATTACGCCTGAAAATGCCGCAGATTCTATCCAAAAATGCATTAACGTTTGTGTTTTTGGTGATACTATTTACGTAGCCAACGGAGTTTATGAAGAACAAGTTGTGATGATACCGGGATTATCACTGATTGGGGCAGGAACTGACAGTTGCGAAATTAACACACAGCCGTTTGCAACTACAACCAGTTATAGATCAGTTATTGTTA
>JAOTUT010000464.1 GCA_029863735.1 Ignavibacteria bacterium | reverse complement strand
TGGAGTTATTTACATTTGTTCTTTTGCTTGTAAAGTAGAGCATATTTGATTTTATATTTACAAACGGACAGTAATCCATTTTATCAGAATTTATTCCCGCACCTAAATTTTTTGCTTTAGTCCAAAGACTATCCGGCGTTTTATGGCTTATGTACAGGTCTCCGCTTCCGAATCCGTCCCCTCTTTGATATCCCGAAAAAATAATATAAGATTCATCCGGAGCGATAAAAGCATTAAACTCATACCCTTCCGAATTTATTGAATCACTTAATGAAACAGGATTGGAATATTTTCCATTTTCCCACTTGGAAAAGAAAATATCATCTTTACCCAGTGAACCTGGTCCATCAGTGGTGAAGTAAAGATTATTGTTTTTTGCGAGAGAAGGATAGAATTCGTTTTTATCAGCATTAATTGGTTCTCCTATATTAATTGGAGCTGACCATTCTGAATTTTTATCTTTCCTTTGAACATACCAGATGTCAAAATCCTTGGAGTCAGTTTCAGTTTCATTCATTGGTCGGTTAGATGAAAAATAAAGTCGCAATCCATCTAGTGAAAGGAAAGGTTCAATATCAAAATACTTTCCCGAAAAGTTGACTAGTTCCGGGCCTGACCATTTATTATTCTCTTTCTTAGAAAAAGCTATGAAAGAAACTTCATCGACATAACTTTGCACTGAAAAATAAATCTCATCTTCATAGGTTGAAATTGCGATATCCCGAACATTGGGAAATTGATAAAACAACTGAGGTAAGAAGGACTCAACATTGTTTCTCTGTGCAAAAGTTATTGAAGCAAGTAAAATCTGAAGAGCAGTTAAGATAATATGTTTCATAAGAATCAAGTGAATGTTGATTTAATGTGTTGTTTATATCAAACATAATTAAGTGAGAATTAATAAAAAAAACCACAGAGTATATTTCTGCGGTTTTAGGGAAATGATGAGTTTATCGTACTCTTCGAGTCCGGGAGGACTTAATAATCAAAATATTTTTGGATAAAAGTTTTCAGATTGTAAGACTGTGATCTGTATCCGACATATGAAAACTTTATTAAATAACTTGGAACGTATTTAAATCCTAAGACAAAATTTCCATTTATATCAGTAGTCACACCTGATATTTCATTTAAATCTTTAGAGAGAATCTGAATATTTCCTCCTATCAGGAATTCGAACGTCAGACTGTCTAAAATCTCCCCACGAATACTGATGCTATCTGATAATACGCTATAGCTAATTTCATTTATATTAATATTTATATCATAATATCTTGGCCCAGGTCCGCAAGTCAGGTATTCATAATTGCTGCATGAGCTTATTGCAATAAATATTAGCGAAACCAAAATTAACTTTATTAGTGCATTCATATTGTGTTAGTTTTCATCTTCTATGCCATAAAAAGAAAGGGCCCGAATAAGACGAGCCCATTGTATACATTGTTATTTTTTTATATTATTTTCTGAACATCAGTTTTGCATTCTCACCAACACTAACTTTTATAGTATCTCCGCTTACAAAATTACCAGCAAGAAACTCCTGTAAAGGAGGATTGATTAAGCAATTTATCTTATTAACAAGTCAACTAATTTTTCTTTTGACAGTCCGCATTGCTTTAGAATACCGAGCAAAGTTCCTTTGGAAAGATCAGAATGAAGAGGGACGACGGTTCTAAATTCATCCTTACGCAAACTTACGTGACTCCCCTTTTGCCTCACAATTATAAATCCATCTCTCTAGTGCTTTGATTAATTCTTTACCAGATAAAACGGGAAGCTTAGCCATTTACAGCAACTTCAAAAGGATAGAGAATTATCTCATTGTCTGAGCCGGGATAGTCATCCTGCTCAAAACTTTCGAGATATAATTCTACAGCTTCTTTAAGGTTGGATTGAGCTTCTTCTATTGTCTTGCCCTAGCTAACGACATCAAGCTCAACACAATGAGCCACATACCAGCCTTCTTCTTTGTTTATTACCGCGGTGAATTTCTTTTTCATTTTATCTCCTGTTTTTAACCAAGTCCAAAATATGAAAATAATAACTCATGATAAAGGTATAGCAGATATTTGCCGAAGTATCTCCTGTGGCTTAAGAATAACTACTATCCAGAATTTATTTAGTAAACTCCAGCTTTGCATTCTCACCAACACTAACTTTTATAGTATCTCCGCTTACAAAATTACCAGCTAGCACCTCCTGTGAAAGAGGATTAACAAGATATTTTTGTATTGTTCT
>JAOTUT010000463.1 GCA_029863735.1 Ignavibacteria bacterium | reverse complement strand
TTGAGTGTCTTGGAACTCCAGATGGTGGAAGCATATTTCCTCCACCGTTATCATACCACTCGATATAAGTGTAATCGCCATAATTCATGGAACGTTGTTCACGGATCATCTGGTATAATTTTCCATAAGATTTTCTGTGCTCACCAAGATAGGAATTGGCAACCACTAGTGCAGCAAATTCATCATCATACCTTGTAATAGATAAAGGATAACCACCAAATATTGCAGAACCAAATGCCCCTTCTTTCGCGATAATTTCCACATCAATTCCATTCGGCATTTTGATCACAGGTGCAGAAGGTATTTCAGGTTTTGTATCGGGTAGCTTTCCGAGATCTGATTTTAATTTTTCGAGAAAGGAATCAGGATAATCTCCAGCTATTCCAATCATCAGATTATTTTTTGTGAAGAATTTTTGATAATGATTTTTGACATCTTCAAGAGTAATTGAAGCAACAGAAGCGGAATTACCCTGGATCATATGTTGATAATTTGTTCCTCTGAAAAGAAAATCCTCAAATGCTTTTTTACTGTATTCCTCATCTGATGATGCCCGAATTACCTGGTCAACGTACGACTGCTGGTTTAATTTTACTCTATCAAAGTCAGCTTGCGACAATGAAGGATTGGTTATTAATCCAATCATAATTGGGTAAAATTTTTCCATCCAATCTTTATGAAATTGAAAAGTGAAAATTGAAACTTCTTTATCCACAGAAGAATAATAATTAGCTGCCATTGAATAAATTTCATCCTGGATGTCGCTGAATGTCAGTTCTCCTGTCCCACCCTGTGTAATAATCTGGGCAGTAGTATAAGTCAATCCTCCCTTACCAACGGGATCGCATATTGAACCATTTGTAAACATAAGTTTAACGACAATCTTTGCAGAGTTAGTTTGTTTAAGTTCTACTACTTCCTGCGCCATGATTGTTCCTGTAAACAGAATTGAAAAAATAAGTGCTTTCATTATTCTACTCCTCCGTTCTCATCTGAAGATATGGTAGCAATTGTCAAAGCACTATCTACGTAATATTTATTGACCACCATTTTAATATCTTCAATTGTTACTTCATCGTACAAGGAATACAACCTATTTAAAGATTCTGGATCCCCCGTTAAATAAATATAATGGCTGATTGAATTTGCGATTGCATCTGGGTTGTCAATTCTCATAGCATAACTGTATTTTAAATTTGATTTCGTCTCGTCAAGTAATTTTGGATCAACACCATTTTTTTTAACATCATCTATTGCTTTTGATATTTCATTTCTTACATATTGAAAATCATCCTTGTTGATGAATGAAGCCTGAATACTGATCAGATACGGATCATAGGAATCCATCGCCCCTCCTCCAAGAAACCTGAGTTTTTGTTCTTCAATTACAAGTTTTTTATAAAGCTTAGAATTTTGTGAGAAAAGTATTGTGTTTAGCACATCAATTGCAGGCATATCAATTTTTGTATCGCTGAAGGAAGGTCCTTTATAATTTAAGCTCATATATGGTGGGATCGTCCCATCCTGTAAATGAAAAGTTCTTTCTTCAGTTTGTACAGGTTCTGTAGGAATTTCGGCCGTATATGTACCTCGTTCCCATTTACCAAAATATTTTTCTGTAAGGGCATTCACTTCTTCTGCTTTTACGTCACCCACAACTACTATTGTTGAATACTCAGGTCTGTAATACCTGTCAAAAAAAGTTAGTGAGTATTCGTACTTATTCGGCATCTCAACTATATCTTCAAAGAATCCCATTGTTGTATGTTTATAAGTATGAACATCAAAAGAAGTGAACAATAAATTTTCATAAAGCCTCTGATAAGGATTTGCAAAGTTTTTTGTGTATTCACCTTTAACTGCTCCGGCTTCAACTTTGAACTCGTGTTCGGGATAATTCAGGTTCATGAACCTGTCCGATTCAATCTCAAACATTTTTTCAAGGTAATCAACACTACCTGTCATATGATAAATTGTTCTGTCTAAAGAAGTGTTTGCATTTGCACTTGCACCGGTCATCTTTAAAACCTCCTTGTATTCTTCACGAGGATAATTATCTGTTCCTCTGAACATCATATGCTCAAAGAAATGGGCAAATCCTGTAACACCAGGTTCAATTTCATTTCGCGAACCGACGCGAACCACAATATAAAAAGCGGCCAGGCCTGGACTATCGAAAGGAACGGTAACTACATTCAATCCGTTGGACAGCTTGTGTTGATAAATAGGATAAGGAAAG
>JAOTUT010000461.1 GCA_029863735.1 Ignavibacteria bacterium | reverse complement strand
GTACAAATACATCAGGTGTGAGCGGTAAAAGAGAAGCTTTGTCTCTCGGAATACAAAATTCAAAATATCCCTACATATTAATTACAGATGCTGATTGCCGACCGGGAAAAAACTGGTTAAAATCTTATTCCAGAAAATTTGAACAAGGTTACGAAATGCTTTTCGGGATTGCCCCCTTTTATCAATACAAATCTTTAGTCAACAGAGTATCCTGTTTTGAAAATTTAAGAAGCTCTATTCTGTCATTCTCGATGGCTTCATTTGGTTTGCCTTATAGCGCGGCCGCAAGAAATTTTGGATTTAGTAAAAGTACTTTTAATTCACTAAAGGGATATTCAAAAACAAAAGATACAAAAAGCGGTGATGATGATCTTCTGCTAAGAGAAGCAGTTAAGAATAATATGAAAATCGGAGTAGTAACCGATCCAGGATCCTTTGTCTATTCTGAAACAAAAAAAACTTTTTCGGAATATTTTCGGCAGAAAGCCAGACACACACAAACTTCATTTCACTATCTTAAAAAACACCAGCTAATTCTTGGATTTTGGCATTTACTGAACCTTGCTTTTTTGTTTTCTCCTTTATTGATGGTAATTAATCCGCTGTTTGGGATTTTACTTCCGGCAAAATTATTAACTGATGTTTCGGTTGTTAAGTTAAATCAGGAGAAATTCAGTTATGATTTTTCTACAGTTGAAATTATTTATTTACAAATTATTTACGAATTACTTTTAATAATTCATTTTCTGAATGCACGTTTCGCCGATATAAAATGGAAGTAGAAAATGACATTCAAAGAGAATATGATCCTGCTCATACCAATTATGAGCGATGGAAGAAGGCACGGAATCTTTCTGATGATCGTGCTAAGTTTGTGGAAAGTGTATTATCAAGTGAAATAATTGCTGAACGGTTGAAGATTCTTGATATCGGTGCTGGTGAAGGAAGCACTTCAAAATTTCTTTCACAAAAAAATCTTGCAGTAAGTCTTGAGCCAAAGTCTGAAAGGATAAAAAAAATTCCGAAGACGGATTCTCTGCAGCCAATAAAAGCGAACAGTTCAGGACTTCCTTTCAAATCTTCTGTTTTCGACATCATAATTTTGCAGGATGTTATTGAACATTTGAACATCACAGAAAAACTTATTAGTGACTTTGGCAATCTTCTGAAAGAGAATGGGATTATTTATTTAAGCACTCCCAACCGGCTTTCACTTTTTAATATTATTTCAGATCCTCATTGGGGAATGCCGCTTTTGTGCTTATTCACGAGAGAACAGATAAAAAAGTATTTTTTAAAATATTTCAGAAGGAATGATTACACCAGAGATGATATCGCAGAACTTCTATCTTTGAAAGATTTAATTAATTTATTCAGTGAAAATTTTTCAGTAAATATTTGCACGAATTTTTCGATAGATTATCTGCTGAACGGTGGTAAAGGTTTGGTCTGGAGTAAATTTCATTTACGTTTAGTAAAATATTTAAATGAATTTGGTCTGGCTAAAGTAATCAGAAGAATTGCAAACGATGAAATCGGGATCGTTAATAAATTTTTTACACCCACATTTTACTGCATCTTGAAAAAGAAATAAATCTTTTGATATTAGATGACTAAAAAATTATCTTTAAGCAATTAAATTCTAATAGAATGGAATACCAACACTTAGCTGAATCGGCAATCAAAGCCAAGCAAAATGCTCTGCCAATCTACTCCAACTTTTTTGTTGGCGCCGCAGTATTAACAACCAAAGACAAAGTTTACACTGGATGCAATATTGAATCAAGTTCATACAGTTTAACTATTTGCGCAGAACGTAACGCAATATTTAAAGCTGTGTCTGAAGGAGAAAGAGAGTTCAAAGCAATAGCGGTTGCCGGAGATACCGAAGATTATATTTCTCCGTGCGGTGCGTGCCGACAGGTAATAAGTGATTTGTGTGGTGAGATCGATGTTATCCTTGTTAAGTCAAACGGAGATTATATTGTAAAAAAAACTTCGGAACTTCTTCCCTTTGCTTTTGGGGATAAAGACCTTGAATGAACAGATCAATAATCCACTAATTTTTATTTTCTGATTTTACTTATGACTGATATTCCTCCACATCAACTTCCAAAAGATACCGGCTGGATAGAAGTAATAACCGGCTGTATGTTCAGTGGTAAAACAGAAGAGCTTATTCGTCGTTTGCGAAGAGCTCAGATCGCAAAACAGAAAGTGAAAATCTTCAAACCAAAAATTGATTCACG
>JAOTUT010000460.1 GCA_029863735.1 Ignavibacteria bacterium | reverse complement strand
TACAGGCGGATCCTGGAAAATTGAACGGGTATAAACGCTACCTGGATACTGTTGATGGAGTTTCTCCTATAACAAATCCCGGTCTTGAAGGTGGGCAGTATCTTTCTGGTGGTCTGGAACATGATGAAACAGGCAAAGCAAATTCTTTCCCCGAAAACCATTTAAAAATGATGCGGAAACGCTTTAAAAAATTAGAAACTTTGTCAAATATTCTTGAGAAAAACCCGCCAGAACATGAAGGATCGGACGAAGCAAAAATTGGAGTTATAGGTTGGGGTTCAACAGAGGGAGCAATTCGCGAAGCCAGGTTATTAGCTGCACAAAGAGGAATATTATTTCGCCATTTGCATCCTAAAGTTCTTTCTCCGCTGCCAGAGCGGCAGGTCCGTGATTTTCTTGCGGGTTTGAAACAGGTAATAATGGTTGAAGAAAACTTTACAGGGCAATTTGCTCATTTCATTAAAGGTAAATTTGGTATTAAGCTGATTGAAATTCATAAATCTGAAGGAGTGCCAATCACTCCTGAAGAAATTTTTAACGGAGTAGAAAAAGTAGCGAGGATAGTAGATGAAAAGAACATTGCAAGATTATAAAAGTGTTATTGAACCCGTCTGGTGTCCGGGTTGCGGTGACTTTGGCATACTGATAAGTTTGCAAAGAGCACTTATGACTTTAGACATTGCACCAGAAAATATTGTAACCGTTTCCGGTATCGGGTGTTCCGGACGTTTATCCCATTTTATGAATACATATTCTCTGCATGGTACTCACGGACGTGCAGTGCCAACAGCGCTTGGAGCAAAAGCTGCACATCCCGAATTAACTGTCTTTGCGGTTGGTGGCGATGGCGATGGACTTGGTATCGGCGGTGGACACATTGCTCATGCAGCACGTAAAAACGTTGATATAACTTACATGCTAATTGATAACCAGATCTACGGTTTAACAAAAGGGCAGACTTCACCAACTTCACCATTTGGAGTAAAAACAAAAACCTCTCCTTTTGGCGTATTTGAAGATACGTTATCAGCCATTCCAATATTTTTAGCTTATGATGTTTCCTTTATAGCACGTGCAAATGGTATCGATACAAAATCTCTCACTCAAATTCTGATGGAAGCAATATCACATAAGGGAATGTCTATTGTTTACATACTTTCTCCCTGCAGAACGTTTCCTCTTCTCGATGCAAAAGGATTGAAAGCAATATTGCAGCCTTTACCGGAAGACCATCCGAGAGGTGATAAGCTTGTTGCGATGGAAAGAGCATACTCTGATGCACCAATTTACACTGGGATTTTCTACCAGGTACAAAAACCAACACTTGAAGACAGGCTGCAGACTGTAATTAAAAAAGTTTGTGATAAAGAAAACGGTGGTGATAAATATTCGCTGGATAAAGTGCTGAAAAGTTTTGCTTGAATTATTTTAGAACAGATATGTAATTTTTTCTAAATGTTTGTAGGATTAGACTGCAAAGTTTCTGGATGATATATGTGCAGAGGATATTTTTAAATAATGAGATTTTGAAAAGATTTGAAAAGATTTGAAAAGATTTGAAAAGATTTGAAAACTATTGGAACGTAGATATGCAGCTGCGTGCATATATATCTTCCTTAACTAATAATTCTGTGCAGTATAAGTAATAGTTATACGTTAATAATACATTGTGAATAATATGTCAGAAGCTACAATATATAAAAAGCTGCGTCCTATAAAATTGGCATTTATAATAGCTCCAAATGATTCAAAATCGATTAAAAAAGCTATTATACTTAACTCTTATTTATGGGGTGGCAAATTTAATCCTATTATTCCTTTCTACAACCGCATTCCAAAATACTTTGACAGGATTTCACGACCCAAAAGTTGTAAAGAATTATTGGATGGATATATAAAAAACTTTGACCCAGATTTTATAATACCAATGGGGATAGCATCAAATAGTTTTAAAAATGAAAAAGATAACAGAATCATTGAATATGAAGATGTAATGAATGGTGTTTATGAAAAATATTATGCTAGATATGGAATTAGCTTATTTGAGATTTTGAATAATTTTTATGAAAAAGAATTAAAATTTGTGCGTAAATATCCCGTAAATCTTTATCTAGCTAAGATTGGTAAGAATAACAATATATTTTTGTCTAGCATATTTGGGAATTATGATAAAACAGTTATCAGTCAATTATCGGATAATTATTTTGAACCATTAAGTATTGTAACAAAAAATATTAGCATTGAGAATTACTTAT
>JAOTUT010000459.1 GCA_029863735.1 Ignavibacteria bacterium | reverse complement strand
CACACTAAGTGCGCCGGAAGAAAAAATACTGGCAAGCTTTGGGTTAATTGCTGGAAACCAGAATGATGTTTATGGAATATTTAACAATGCTGAAATGCCTTTTGCAAAAGTTACCCTTTCAACCGGTGAAGAAGTTGAACTAACACCTTCTTCATATACAAGATACCGCACAGTAAGTAATCGTGAGGACAGATCAAATATTTTTAGCGCTTTCTTCAATAATTATGGAAACTTTAAAAACACACTTGGTGCAAATCTCGGCGGCAAAGTGAAAAAAGATTGGGTGTATGCAAAGAACAGAAAATACAGTTCATCACTAGAAGCAGCTTTGGATGGTGACAATCTGCCCGTGGATGTTTATTCTACACTTATTGAACAGGTTAACAATAACCTATCGACTCTCCATCGCGCATTGGATTTAAAGAAAAGAATGCTTGGTGTTGATGAACTGCATTACTATGATCTTTATGTCCCCCTGGTTGGTAAAGTTGATATGGATTTTACTGTTGAAGAAGGAGAGAATGTTTTACTCGATGCTCTAAAACCATTAGGAGGTGAATACGTTTCTACTCTGCAAAAAGGTTTCAACGACAGATGGATAGACTTTATGCCAACCGTAGGTAAAAGAAGTGGTGCATATTCAACCGGTGCAGCTTATGATGTTCATCCTTACATTTTAATGAACTGGACTGAAGACTTTGAATCCGTTTCTACTCTTGCTCACGAGCTCGGACATACGATGCATAGTTATTTTTCAAACCAAGCTCTGCCATTTGCAAAAGCTGATTACGCAACTTTCGTAGCCGAGATTGCTTCAACAGTAAATGAAACTTTACTGAATGACTACATGGTTAAGAATGCAAAAAGTAATGAAGAAAAACTTTTTATTCTCGGCAGCTATCTTGAATTATTAAGAACAACTATTTTCCGCCAAACATCTTTTGCCGAATTCGAATGGGATATTCACAAAAAAGTTGAGGCAGGAGAACCGATTACAGGCGAAAATATGTGCGATATTTACTATGATATCGTAAAGAGATACTACGGAAGTGATGCCGGGCATTGTGTTGTCGACGATTACATTCAGTATGAGTGGTCTTACATTCCCCATTTCTTAGGTTATAATTATTATGTGTTTCAATATTCAACTTCTATTATTTACGGAACTGCACTCGTAGAAAAGATGCTCGAAAACGGCCAGCCCGCAGTTGATGCATACTATCATATTCTTAAAGGTGGTGGTTCAAAGTATGCACCCGAATTAATTAAAGAAGCAGGAATTGATCCGATGTCCCCTGAACCTGTTATTCTTACAATGCGAAAGATGAATAAGGTGATGGACCAGATGGAAGAAATTTTAACTAAGATGGGTAAATAGTTAGTATTTGGCTGTCACGGTCTGACCGTGACAGCATTTATGATCACTTCGTTCAAACCAATTTACACTGCGTAAGCATTTGATTGTTATACTTTCGTGATACATTTAATTTTTCCCTTTCTTAATTTATTATCAATACTTATAATGATATTAAAAATATTAGGATGAATATGAAATTTTTAACAGTAGTTCTCTCCAGTATAATTTTATTCACTTCGGTTCTTATGGCTCAGGAAGAAAGAAAAGTTTTGGTAGAAGTTTTCACAAACTCCCACTGCCCTCTTTGCCCGGCCGCCCATAACGTTATTGATAATTATCTGGTGGGGCCTAACGGAAATAAAATCAGTTATATATATTATCACATGGTTTATCCATATTCTGATGATCCGCTTTACTGGGAAAGTATGGAAGGTTCAGATGCTAGGGATAATTATTATAATCCTGTTTCAGCTACTCCGCAAGGTTGGTTCGATGGAAATCACCAGGGTAGCACCTCTGGTTGGGCAGCAAGTCTGAATAATTTGGTTGCAACTCAAAGTCCGCTAAAAATAATTTTGAGTGGAACCAAAAATTCTACTCAGTTTAATTTAAATGCACAACTAACCCGGACAGGAGATATAACAGATAACGATCTTGTTATTCACTTTGTAATTGCTGAAGATCTCTTTTATGATGGAAGGAACAGTGTTTCAAACCACAAGCATGTAATGAGGAAAATGCTGCCCACTCCGGATGGGCAATCATTCTCAATTAATTTGAATGAAACTAAAGATATTCCTCAAATAGTTAATCTCGATCCTTTGTGGGATGCTGATAGTTTAAATGTAGTAGTTTTTGTTCAGAGCACGGGATCAAAGACTGTTTATCAATCAGCATCGA
>JAOTUT010000458.1 GCA_029863735.1 Ignavibacteria bacterium | reverse complement strand
TAACGAAATTTTAACTAAAGTACAAAAAGAAAATTTAGATACAGAACATTCAAATGAAAAAATAATAAATGAGTTTTGTAAAATATTTTTTAATCAAACAAAAATTTAAAATTGAATTATTAAACTAGTTTTCATCTTCATTTAGAGGTAACTATGGCGAAATCATTCCTCACAATCTCGGTTGTCATCCTTCTTTCCTTTTTTATCTCTGATTACACCTCTACTTATTCTGAGAATAAAAAAACTTCAAACAGTGCAAATAATTTATTTGAACAAGTTATACTAATGCATTCATCCCGTGAAGACACATTAGATATACCAGAAGAAATAACGTTCCCGTCAAATGTAGGCGAAGTAATATTTCCGCATCAATTTCACATCGAAGATGTAGAAATGGATTGTGTTGAATGTCACCATCAAATTAATGCTGAAGTACTCTCAACACCACATCCAGAATATTTTAAGTCTTCATGGATTAATTGTGAGATTTGTCATAACGAGTCTGGACAAATTGAGCAAAAAATTTACACTTGTTCTGAATGTCATCACCCAAGTCCTGAGAACATCGCAGACGAAACTCTTAGTTCAAAGGTAGTGATTCATAAAAGTTGTTGGGTATGTCATGAAGTAGGGACAGGAACAGAAGCAAGTGAAATCTGTAGTAATTGTCACTCGGGTGATAAAAACAAAGATTAAAATTATAAAACTTATAGAATTCTTACTGGAGTAATTATGAATAGAAGAAATTTTCTTAAAACCACAGCAGTTATGGGTTCAGCAGCGCTTCCTATAAAAAATCTGATGGCGGATGAACCTGTTGATAAAAAGGAATTTTTTGGAGTTCTTGTAGATACAACCCGATGTATTGGTTGTAGATCTTGTGAAATAGCTTGTTCAGAAGCACACGATCTTTATATCCCAGATGTTAAAGAAGATAATGCACTTGATAATTTAAGAAATACAAGTGAAAAGCAATGGACAATTGTAAATCGTTTTGAAACTGATAAAGGTGAGGTCTTTGTGAAAAGACAATGTATGCATTGCTGGCAACCAGCATGTACAGCAGCTTGCCTAACTAAGGCAATGTTCAAAACTGAGGATGGCCCGGTTACCTGGAATGGAGATAAGTGTATGGGTTGTAGATATTGTATGGTATCCTGCCCATTTGATATTCCCAAGTTTGAATATTTCGAATGGAATCCTAAAATTCAAAAATGTAATATGTGTTATGAAAGATTACAGCAAGGAAAGAAACCAGCCTGTGTTGAAGCTTGTCCAACAGACAGCTTGATGTTTGGTATGAAAAGAGAACTTCTGGAAATAGCCAGACATCGTGTCTACAACTATCCCGATAAATATGAGCGAAAAATTTATGGTGAATATGAAGTAGGTGGAACAGGTTGGCTTTACCTTTCGTCCGTGCCTTTTGAGCAGATTGGATTCAGGACAGATCTTGGAACAACCCCTTACCCCGAGTACACAAAAGAATTTCTATTTTCTGTCCCACTTGTTCTTTTTGCAGTGCCGGCTTTTCTTCTGGGATTAAATTTGTTGACAGACAGAAAAAAAGAGTTAAATGAAAAAGGGGGGATGAAAAGTGAATAACACAGCAGTAATAACAAGTGAATTTAGAAAATTTATTAAATTCTTCATCAGTGAGATAAAACCGAAAGGAAAGTGGCTTACACCATTTAATATTATATCCATCCCAATTATAATTCTCGGAATTATTATTCTTTACGTTCGCTTTACGCAAGGTCTTGGCTCAGTAACCAATCTCTCACAACAATTTCCTTGGGGCTTCTGGATAGGTTTTGATGTTGTTACTGGTGTAGCCTTTGCAGGCGGAGCGTATGTGATTACTTTTGTTGTTTATGTGATGAGAGTTGAAAAATATCATTCTATTGTTAGAGTAACAGTACTAAACGGATTATTGGCTTACATTTTTTATGCTGGTGCTTTGGTGCTTGATTTAGGAAGACCATGGCACATAATAAATCCTATCATAGGAAACTCATTCGGATTTAATTCAGTTCTATTTTTAGTTTCCTGGCACTTCCTGTTATATATGATTGCAGAGTTTGTTGAATTCTCACCAGTAATTGCTGAATGGGCACATTGGGAAAAAGTAAAGAAAATTGTCACCGCTTTAACTCTAGGAGCTGTGATTTTCGGTATCACACTTTCTATGCTTCACCAATCCGGCCTTGGTGCTCTGTTCTTAATGGCAAAACCGAAAATACATCCACACTGGTATA
>JAOTUT010000036.1 GCA_029863735.1 Ignavibacteria bacterium | reverse complement strand
TTTTTAAAAATCGTGGAGTAATCCGAATAATTGAAGTTTAACTTTTCATTTAGACTTTTTTCCGGTTCTGCTGGTTTTTTTGTGCAGCTAAATGAAATCAATATCACTACCGCGATGGCACAATATTTTACTAAAATCTTAATATGAATATGAATATCCTCTTTTAGGATTGCAAACCCTGGAATTTTTAATGACACGAAGGAATCAATAGTTTAACACTAATCAAAGATAACAAATTCCAATAAAATTTAATGTGAATTAAAACCTAAAACAGATATATTTAATTTTTCTGCCTCCATTGATGTAATGCTTTTCGAAGCTGGTCATTATTATTGATTTGATTTTTAAATTTTCATCATTATGCAAGTCTTCGGTTAAGTGAAGAATTTCTCCCTGTGAATCTGCGATACTCTTAATAGCGTATTCAAATAATTCCTGACTATCAGTTCTGAAGTGCAGTATGCCTGAATCAACCAATAATTCTTTATAAATTTTTAGGAAAGAGGGTGAAATTAACCTTCTGTTTTGGCTTGTTCTTCTAACGTGCGGCTCGGGAAAAGGTATGTAAATTTCTTCAATTGACTTCGGGATGAAGATTTCATTCAGCCTTTCAGCCCTGGTTATAACAAATGCAACATTGTTTAATTTCAGTTCTTCTGTTACCATAGCTCCTCTATATATTCTCGCGCCCTTGATATCGATTCCTATAAAGTTTCTATTTGGGAATTTCTGTGCTAACTCAACTGAGTAATCTCCGTGTCCGCAACCAATTTCAAGCGTAAAATTCTTTCCAGCTTTGAAATAATTGTGTAGTGTCTCTTTTATATCAGGACTCTTGATATTAAATACATTTGTCAATTTACTTAATTTTGTAAACTTTTTAAGTTTGGTTCTTGCCATATAGGTATCTGTTAAATTTTATTTTACTTTATATTGAAAAACCAGATATAAATACTTAGTTTGCTTCTGAAACATTTCTCGCAATGTTCAAAATGTAAATTTAAGTGTCAAGTAAAAATATTTATTTCATAATAAATAGTGGGAGGATATATGGCATTCAAAATAAGAAAAGTAGAATATTACTACTGCTCAGTTGTGGATCAGCCAGGGGAAGCATACAAGTTGCTTGCAACATTAGAGAAAAGCGGTATTAATCTTCTTGCCTTTACAGCTATTCCGGTTGGGCCAGACAGAACGCAGCTAACACTCTTCCCTGAAATTCCAGAAAAATTAATCAATGAAGCTAAAAATGCCGGTTTCAATCTTGATGGGCCTCATCCAGCCTTATTGGTTCAGGGTGATGATGAGTTAGGCGCAGTTGCAGATATCCATCAAATTCTGTTTGAAGCAAATGTAAATGTTTACGCATCGAACGGTGTTACTGACAACAAAGGCAGCTTTGGCTATTTACTTTATGTAAGACCTGAGGATTATGAGCGGGCTACAAATGCTTTAAAGGTTTAACACTAAAAATCACTTTTAATTATTTTCTAAACAATCATAGGTTCGAATGAAAAACAGAACTCGCTTCCCTTTTGTATTCTGGATTGCAAACAGCATCGAGGTACTTGAAAGATTTGCATATTACGGCATCTACATGGGCTTCGGTATTTATTTGCAGCAGCTAGGTTATTCCAAGGGTGATCTTGGAATTATTCAAAGCATATTTTTAGCACTCTCTTATCTGATACCGCTTTTTTCAGGAACATTTGCAGATAAGTACGGTTTCAAAAAAATGCTAATCATCTCTTACATGGCATATTTACCATCCATTTTGCTATTAATAATAACAGAAACTTTTTCCGGAATTGCTCTGGCAATGCTTAGCATCGGATTTGCTGCTGGAATTTTTAAGCCATTAATTTCTGCTACGGTAAGAGTAACTACAGATTCAACAAATAAAACTCTCGGCTTCGGAATTTTTTATCAGATGGTAAATATTGGTGCATCGTTTGGCCCAATAATAATGGGAAAATTACGAGGCTGGTCCTGGGATTATGTATTCATTACAGCAGCTGCAGCAGTTGGCGTAATGTTTTTAATTACACTAATCTTTTATAAGGAACCGCCCAGAGAAATTGAAGGAGTAACGCTTAAAAATAAATTTAAAGATATGCGTGAAGCTCTTTCCAATGTTAAATTTTTAGTTTTCATAATTATGTTGGGTGTATTTTTCTGGATGCCGTTTTGGGCATTTTTTAACGTGCTTGCTGTTTACATAAACGATTATTTTAATACCGCTACACTTTACTTGAGTGTTAAGTCAATCCTGGGTGAAACAATAACAAATTTAATATCCAACAACGATAATGGAACATGGAAAATTAATGCCGAGGCGATTTCTCATACAGGTTACATAATTATCGTATTTCAATTACTTGTTTCGCACATCTTTGAAAAACGTCAGGCTATACCATCGTTTATGTTTGGAATGCTTGTATACGCTACAGGATTTGTTGTGCTAGGTTTAGCAATAAACGTAGGAAGCGGTTTAATATTTTTAGGTGTGTTTCTATTCGCAGTTGGTGAGATGATTTCATCTCCGCGAATTCAGGAATATATTATGTGGATTGCTCCTAAAGAAAAAGCGGGATTGTATATGGGAACAAACTTTATTGCAACATTTATCGGAGCCACGCTTAGCGGAATATATACAGGAATTATGGGAAGTTTTGAAGCCTCTGGTACTCCAGAATATATTATGTACATGCTTGCCGGGCATACAGTTGTAGGAATTCTTGCAATCTATATTTTTGTAAAAATTGCAGGAGAATTTAAAGAATTACATGAATAAAGGAGTTATAACTTTGCCAACAATAATTAAGACACCTTCAGGTGTTGAATGTGCAGGTAACAAACCAAAAATTATTCAAGAATTTATTGGAAGAGTAAATTCATCTACAACAAATATCAGTATAGCAAAAATGACAAGCCCTGCAGGCTGGGAAGAACCCGGCCAAACGCCCGAGTTTGATGAATATACTTTAGTTTTGAAAGGAATGTTAAAAGTTGCAACCAAAGACAAAATATTTAACGTAAATGAAGGTCAGGCAATAATAACATATGCCGGTGAGTGGATAAGATACAGCACACCTAATCCTGGAGGTGCAGAATACGTTGCAATCTGTTTACCAGCTTTCTCACCAGAAACAGTTCACAGAGATTAATTCATTAAATAATTAATAAGGAGGAATCTATGAAAAAACTATCTGTCATAATTGCTGTTCTAATCCTAACTTCTGTTTGTTCTTGCTCAGAAACCAACAAACAAAAAACTGATTTAGTCGAACAGGAAGTGTTATATTCTTCAGATAGCACAAATCTTAATGGTTTCCTAGTTTATGATAATAATATAAAGGAAAAAAGACCGGGAGTGCTTATCGTCCACGAATGGTGGGGACTTAATGATTATGCCAGAAGCAGAGCAAGAATGCTTGCAGAGTTAGGATATACAGCCTTTGCTTTAGATATGTTCGGTAATGGAAAAACTGCAACCCATCCTGAAGACGCACAAAAATTTGCTTCCGCCATCTTCAGCAATATAGAATCAGGCGAAAAAAGATTTATGGCTGCTTATAATTTTCTTGAGGAACAGGCGACAGTAGATCCAAATAATATTGCAGCCATTGGTTACTGTTTTGGTGGCGGTGTTGTGCTTCACATGGCAAGCATCGGAACAGATTTAAAAGCAGTTGCAAGCTTTCACGGTAGTCTCCAGGCGATCGTTCCTCCTGAAGAAGGTGTGGTAAAGGCTTTCATACTTGTTTGCAATGGAGCAGATGATCCATTCACAACTCCAGAGCAGATTGTAGCATTCAAAAAAGAAATGGATTCAGCTAAAGTAAATTATGAATTTATCAATTATGAAGGGGCAGTTCACAGTTTTACCAGTCCTTATGCTGATAGCCTTGGAAAAATGTTCAATATGCCTCTTGCTTATGACGAGAAAGCTGATAAGGAATCCTGGGCTGAAATGAAAAAAGTGTTTACTCAAGTCTTCAGTAAATAATTAAAAATTTTCCTGAATCGTTCATCCCTGTTTTATAATCAACAATAAGGCAGATTTTTGATTCTTAATAAAGCATTAAGTCAAAAGTAAATAGTTGATAAAATTCTGCCTTTTTTTCTTTCCTCAATACAATAATATTTACATAAGAAGAATGTTAAATTCTCCTCCCAAGATCTGATTGCCTCTTTTTATTAAGAGTAGCCTCCTAGTGATCAGATCCGGGCGGTCGGGAAACTTTCCACAATGTTATGCCCTCATTATCATTGTTTATAAAATTTCCGACCGCCCATTTTTATTTTTTCTCATTTTTATCTTCAAATAACTCATCCTGCAAGCCAATATTTACTTTATAATTCGAATAATTTAAATAAACATAACCAGTCTCTTTTTCAGATGAATCTTCTTTTGATTTACCTGATTCGGAATCATTATCTTTATTTAACTTTCCTGGATAAAGACTGCGATCAACAGTAAAAGAAAATGTCATTGAGGAAGGGAGCCAAAAACCCTGCTTTGTTTTAAGATATTCCATATCGATGAAGAATGTTCCCTGAGGTTTTCGGGTCGATTCGACTTTTAAAATAATATTTCTCTGGGTATCAACCCAAAAAGTGCTCAAGATAACGTCAGCACTAACTTCCAATGGAATAACCTTTATAACAGAAGTTATTGCTCCATTAACGGTATCCTCTCTTATATAATATGCTTTATAATCATAGTTCAGAAATCCAAGGGGAGAAGAATTTAATCCTGATTTTGGAAGTAAGGCAAAGTTTTCTGAATCAATGTGAAACTTGTCTGGCTTTTTATAAAATATGGTCGCTTCCCTTTCCGGCATTTTCAGAAAATCAACATCCACTTTAATCTTTACATCTACCTGGTAGTCCTCAATCTTGTCAAATTCTTTTTTAACATTTTCCAGGATCGTTTCAGGATTTTTAAGCTGTGAAAATCCGAGTGTACCAAACAAAATAACAACAGATAAAATTCTATGTATCATAATAACTTCAATATTTCGTTAACTGAGTATATCTTTTTTATAAAAAATAAATGAAGTGGCCGTGAAGAATAATATTATATGTCCGCTCAATATTAAAACCGACTTAGCTATTTCAGTTAGATCCAGAGGATCGTTAAAAAATTCTCTCCAACTTAAAATATAGTTTGTGAATAAATAAGGTTTTAATTCTCTCAAAATCGCAACGTCAAATGCTGATAGTATTATGAAGATAATTATAATTGCCATTGTTGAAACAATTGGTCCTATTGCGTTTTCGACTAATGAAGAGAATAAAATTGCCAGACTGCATACTACACTCATACTCAAAATACCGAAACCATATGCCAAAAAGAATCTCCACAAAACATCACTTTTGTCAAAAATGATTATAGCCTGGGAACCTGCAACAATTAATTCGCCGCTACCAAAAATAATGAGACCAACAACCAGGCTCATCACAGCTAGCCATAAAATAAGGGAACCTGTGTAAATCATTCCGGCAATGAACTTTGATGTGACAATCTGCATTCTCGAAACCGGCCTGGTTACCAGAATTCTGTACGTCCCGGCAGTCGCCTCTCCCGCTAAAAGGTCAGCTGCAACAAGGGTTATCAGAAAAGGTATGTGTATTGTGAGGGCATTCAGAATGATGTATGATATCCAGTAGCCATTTAAGAGGTTGCCGACTAAAATAAACGATTCTCTTAATCCACGTGTAACAAAATCTATTGAATTCTGACCTTCAAGGTACATTGCAAGATGAAGTAATGGTACGAGAATGCCAATGGCAATAAATCCGATATAAGTTCGCCACTTTCTGAAGATTTTCATCAGCTCAATTCTGACCAAAGTAAATATCATTTTACACCGGCAGTGATGGTTAAAAAATAATCCTCAAGAGATCTTACAGGGACAAGAGCGTTTACCATGACACCGTTTTCAACAAGATATTTATTTACTTCTGGAATGTCTTTGTTTTCCATATTGATGCTGAATTTTTTTCCGGTAATTGATTCAATTTGATTATTCCACCTGGTACTTTCCAAAACTTTTTTTGCAGTCTCCACATTCTCTACTTCAATAGTAACTTTGAGTGTTTTTGAACTCAGAAGTTGATTTACTTCTCCCTCGACAACTTTGCTGCCCTTGTTAATAATTAGCATTCGGTTAGCAACCAGTTCTATTTCTGAAAGAACATGTGAAGAAAGGAAAATTGTTTTATTTTCTTCTTTGCTCAAGTGTATAATTAAATCCCTGATTTCTTTCACCCCCTGAGGATCCAATCCCGTTGTTGGTTCATCCAGCACTATGAGTTCAGGATTGTGAAGCAGCGCCTGAGCAATTCCAAGTCTCTGCTTCATTCCATGTGAAAAAGTTTTTACTTTACTTTTGGCCCGATCTTTTAACCCAACCAGTTCCAGGAGTTCCAATATTCTCTTTTTTGAGATCTCTTTTCCTGAGATTTTAGCTAAAATTTCAAGGTTTTTGATTGCGGGAAGGTAGAGGTAAAAGTCAGGTTTTTCTACGATAGCACCAATATTAGTAAGTATTTCTTTACGATTTTCATTAAGAGATTTACCAAATATTTTAATTGATCCGGCAGTTGGAGAAATAAGAGATAAAATCATCCTGATTGTGGTACTTTTCCCTGCACCATTTGGTCCGAGGAATCCAAAAACGTCTCCTTTATGAACTTTAAATTCTACTTCATTTACTGCAAGAACCTCTTTGAAGCGTTTTGACAGTCCGGATATTTCAATTACAGTTTCAGATGAGTTCAATTAGTTGTCTGTGCCAATATTATTTCAAAATATATTAACAATTTACGCGAATAATTGTCTATTCAAAGAAAAATTTATTTTTAGCACTGTCGCTTAAAAAATTTATACTTAAATCAAAATTTAAAACAAAAATTCAGAAAAAAAATTTTGCAATCGCTTCAAATTTAATTTGCAATTTTTGGAAATTATTACAAAGTTAGCGTTGCCTTGTTGGAGCAAAAAAAAATTTTGAAAACTTGTTATGCTGTTTCTGCTTTACAGAAGTTTTTACTTCCATTAGTCTCCAACTCAAAACCAATTGAATAGTTTTTTTGTCACTTAAAAATAATTACTTATAAAGTGAATATCCTTCTACTTTTAATAAAATTTTTTTCCTTTAAACAACTAATGTAAAACCGGGAGAGCTTGATGCAGGTAAAAAGACTGTTTACTACAGCTGGAAAAGACCCTCTATCATCAATCAAATTTGTAAAACGCCGATCAGAAATTAAAAATCCCGACGGATCCATTGTGTTCAGGATGGATGATGTATCTGTGCCTGAAAGCTGGTCGCAGGTTGCAACAGATATTATTGCTCAAAAGTATTTTAGAAAAGCAGGAATTCCCAAACTATTAATTAAAGTTGAAGAAGAAGGTATCCCGGAGTGGTTAGAACCTTCAACCGCCGATAAAGCACGACTTGATACCCTACCAGAAGATGATCGATACACAGCAGAACATGATTCAAGACAGGTATTTCACAGGCTAGCAGGATGCTGGACTTACTGGGGCTGGAAAGGAAATTACTTTGACTCTGAAGAAGATGCCAAAACTTTTTACGATGAGCTTATTTATATGCTTGCAAATCAGTTTGCAGCGCCAAATAGCCCGCAATGGTTTAATACAGGCTTAAATTGGGCCTACGGAATTACTGGTCCCTCACAAGGCCATTATTATGTTGATTATCAGACCGGCGAAATGGTGTCGTCCACAGATGCTTATACTCATCCTCAGCCGCACGCTTGCTTTATTCAATCTGTTAGTGATGATCTTGTTAACAGCGGCGGAATAATGGACCTGTGGGTTCGTGAGGCACGGTTATTTAAATATGGTTCAGGCACAGGTTCAAACTTCTCAGAATTAAGAGGAAACAATGAACCGCTCAGCGGCGGAGGAAAATCTTCCGGCTTAATGTCCTTCTTAAAAATAGGTGACCGATCTGCTGGCGCTATTAAATCCGGTGGCACAACAAGAAGAGCCGCAAAAATGGTTACGCTGGATCTTGATCATCCTGATATTGAAGAATTTATAAACTGGAAAGTTATTGAAGAACAGAAAGTAGCTTCTTTGGTTGCAGGTTCGCAACTAGCTAATATACATTTAAATAATATTATGACTGCCTGTCATTCTGAACATCCTGAAAATGACCAGTTCAATAAACAAGTTAATAGAAAATTAAAATTTGCTGTTCTTGAAGCCCGAAAAGCAAAGATCTCAAATAATTATATTGAACGTGTAATACAACTTGCAAAACAGGGTTTCAAATCAATTGAATTCCCAGAATATAGCACTGATTGGAATTCTGATGCGTATGCAACTGTTTCAGGACAAAATTCCAACAATTCAATAAGAGTTACTAACGGATTTATGAATGCGGTTCTGGATGATAAGGATTGGAACCTCCATTGGAGAATTGAAAAACGAAAGGCAAAAGAAGAAAAAAGAAATCCGAAACCTTGCAAAACTTTAAGAGCAAGAGATCTTTGGAACGATATTGCATACGCTACCTGGTCTTCTGCTGATCCCGGAATTCAATATCACAATACAATTAATGAATGGCATACTTGCCCGGAGAGCGGAGAAATCAGAGCTTCAAATCCCTGCAGTGAGTATATGTTCCTTGATGATACTGCCTGCAACCTAGCATCTCTTAACCTTGTTAAATTCTATAATGTTAAAGATAAGAAATTTAACGTAGATCAGTATCGACATGCAACGAGAATCTGGACTATTGTACTTGAAATCAGCGTGATGATGGCTCAATTCCCAAGCATAAATATTGCACAACTTAGTTATGAATATCGAACGCTTGGATTGGGTTATGCAAACTTAGGTACACTTCTTATGCTTCAGGGAATTCCTTACGACAGTAATGAAGGCTTTGCAATTTGTGGTGCTTTAACTGCAATTATGCATATGTCAGCTTATGCAACTTCCGCAGAAATGGGAAAAGAAATTGGCACATTCCCAGGTTACAAACAAAACAAAAAACATATGCTTCGTGTAATCCGTAATCATAAACGAGCCGCTTATAATGTGCCAAATGAAGAATACGAAAGTTTGAAAATCTACCCGGTTGGAATAAATCCAAAACATTGTCCTTCTGATTTGTTGAAAGCAGCCAGAGAAGATGCTGACAAAGCTCTCGAACTTGGTGAACAGTTTGGTTTTAGAAATGCCCAGGTTACAGCTATTGCCCCAACAGGTACAATTGCTATGGTTATGGATTGCGATACTACCGGTGTTGAGCCTGATTTTGCGTTGGTAAAATTTAAAAAGCTTGCCGGTGGTGGATACTTTAAAATAATTAACCAGTCTATTCCTCCTGCACTCGAAAGATTGGGTTATAACAAAGATCAGATAAGTGAGATAATTAAGTATGCCAATGGTCAGGGTACATTACAAGGCAGTCCGTATATCAATCCTGAATCATTAAAAGCAAAAGGATTTACAGAAGAAGCAATTTCAAAAATTGAGAAAGCACTCCCAACAGTCTTTGAAATCAGTTTTGCGTTTAACAAATTCACTTTGGGCACTGACTTCCTGGTAAATGATCTTGATATTGATGAAGAAAAGATTGACAGTTTCGACTTTAATTTGCTGGAAGAAATTGGATTTTCCAAACAGGAAATTGCCTCGGCGAATGACTACGTTTGCGGAACGATGACGATCGAGGGAGCTCCTTTCCTTAAGCACGAACACTACCCTGTTTTCGATTGCGCCAACAAATGCGGCAAGAAAGGCACTAGATTTATAAGACCGTTAGCTCACATTAAAATGATGGCTGCTGCTCAACCTTTTATATCCGGTGCAATTTCGAAAACGATCAATATGCCAAACCAATCAACCATCGAAGACGTTAAGGACGCTTATATGCAGTCCTGGAAGCTTGGAGTGAAGGCTAATGCTATTTACAGAGACCTTTCAAAACTATCGCAGCCATTAAACACACTCAGCGAAGAAGATATTGAAGCACTGATCGAAGACAAAGAAAAGAATGACATTGTAAAAGTTGCTGAAAAGATAA
>JAOTUT010000457.1 GCA_029863735.1 Ignavibacteria bacterium | reverse complement strand
TTTTTAACGGTGATAATCTAAAAAAAATTAAACCAGGAGCTATCATAATTAATACCGCAAGAGGTGCAGTAATTAATAGTACTGATCTTCTTGAGGAATGTGCACAAAAAAATTTCAAGTTAATTCTTGATGTATGGGAAGATGAGCCATTAATAAATAATAATCTCATTGAAAGATCAAAAGTCAGCACTGCACACATTGCCGGTTATTCATTGGTGGGAAAAGTAAACGGGACTAAGATGATTTATGATTCGCTTTGCCAATATTTAAATATTAAACCAACCTGGAAGCCAGATCTCCCAAAGATTGAACATAAAGATTTAAGAGTTCCGGAAGGTAAAACCGATGAAGAACGTGTTTATAAATTGTTCGCCACAATTTACAACATACAAAATGACGATTCTAAATTAAGAGAAATCTCTAAATATAGGTTAAATGAGCAGGCTGGTTATTTTGACAAGCTAAGAAAGGATTACCCGATTAGAAGAGAGTTTAGTAACTATACTGTTCATCTTTCACATATGGAAATGCATTTGAAACATTTTCTTGAACGCTTCAGGTTCAAAGTGAAAATAGGTTAATCTATTCACCTTTTCCCAATTTAAACTCGATTGGTATCTCCATTTGTACTTTAACGCGTTGTCCTTTTATAAGCCCGGGCTTAAAGCGATGATAAAATATTGCCAGCCTGGCAGCTTCATCACAACCGTAACCAATTCCTTCCACAACCTGCGCATCAAGTACTTCCCCGTCTCTGTCAATCGATGTTAATACTTTTACTACACCTTCGATTTTGTTCTCATTTGCTTCTTCAGGATAGCCAATCTTTTTGTAAATGGCACTCATCCCACCGATGGGTTCGGGCATAACCTCAACAGTTTTGTAAAATGCGGGATCATCTTCATAATTTTTCTCCTCCTCAACAACCGGAGGTAATGGATTATCATTACTTTGCTTTTTCTTCTTCTGATCTGTTGGAGGTTTGTAAATAGCAACTTTCTTGTTTTCTTTTTCATTCCTAGGTTCACCAGTATCAAGTACTATTTTATCAACAACTAAAATTCCTTCTTCGTAATAAATATCATTAACATACTTACCTGTGCTGTCGAACAATGATGTCGGGCCCTCTCTTTTACCATTTTCAATTGTGAACATTTCTCTTAGGACACCAGCTTTGTTGTACCTTCTAACCAATCCTTCAACTCGTCCATTTGAGTAACTAAGATTTTCTTTCAGGTTTCCATCCTCCCAATAAAAAAAGGCTTCACCATCCCGGACATTATCTCTAAGGTGCACAACCGACTTCAAGTTTCCGTTATTGTAATAAGTTACTACAGAATCAACCTGTGCCGTAACACTAAAAGTTAAGATTATTGTAAATATAAAAATCAGTCTGATCATCAATACTTTTTATTTATTTGTGGAAAAAAGATAAGATTTAATCGTGAATTAAAAGAGGCATTAAGACAGCAGCAGAAAAAATAAATACGGCTACTCCTAAAAATGTATAACCAACAATGTGATCATATTGTAGCAACCCAAGTTCTCCAAGAAGATAATGCCAGTCGTGATAGACTTTTTTGCCCCCAAGAAGCGGAAGTTTCTGCGTACGTGCATCTGCAGCATATATACTGATATTAATAAAATTTTGACCAAGCCAGAGAAGGCCAAACTGAACTCCGGTTCTGTAGTTGTTCCTGAAAAAAAAGGAGGCGATTATTGAAGGCAAGATAATTTGCATCAGTGACCCACCAAGTGTGTAAATAAACTTACCAAACAAACTGAAGAAAAAGTGCCCTGCTTCGTGAATCACCAAATCAATATTATCCAATAATCCAAACTCACCACGATTCAAAATCCAATATGCAGCAATCGGAAGAATAATAACCGATGGGACCCATCTTTTAAAATTATCCAATCCAGTGGATAATTTGGCTTTTTTTAGGCTCTGGTTTATTTCTTTATTATTATTCTGATCAGTGTCCATTGTTTATGTAAAAATCACTTTATAACTTCCAAGCCAAATTTATAATTAAACAAACATGTATCAAACAAATCAAAGGAGGAAAATATGCTAAAACTATTTTGGTTTTCAGCGCTCATTATATTCATCTTAACACTCACAACTGTCGCACAGGAATTGAAAACTCCCCGTCCTAGTCCTGATGCAGCTGTTTTTCAGTTTATTGGAGTTACCGAAATAAAAATCGATTATAGTTCACCTGGAGTTAAAGGAAGAAAGATCTGGGGCGATCTAGTTCCTTA
>JAOTUT010000456.1 GCA_029863735.1 Ignavibacteria bacterium | reverse complement strand
GCTTATGTAAATAATTTTAAAGATCCCGACAGACCTATCCTTCTCACTTTTGCAAAGGGTAAAGCAAAAACTTTTAGAAAAAACCTTTTACGAGCCGTGGAAATACTGAAACGAAAGATACCGCTAGTACTTGAAAGCGAAGCATATCTGGAGAAGAAGAAAAAAATAATCTCAGACTATAATCAAAAAGAACAAGAATTGATGCAGGAATTTGATAGTAAATTGAAAAAGGTAGGATTTACACTAGGCCAGGTTAAAATGGGAGATATTGCGCGACCGGATATAATGCCAATTATAAAAGCAAAACCTGTCCCGGTATTTCAATTAAACGAACAAATTGAGCAGGGAAATATTACACAGGCAGAAGCAGAGGAGTTAATAAAAAAATATAACGATCACCAACCGGAGCTCCAATTATTATTTAAAAGAGGTTTGAAAGTAAGCGAAGAATTTCAGGAGAAAATGCAGACGCTTGAAAAAGGAAGTTTAGTAAATGTTGTTAAAGGAATAATTGACAACTTTAAGGAAATTTACCAGGATCCTAAAGTGAAGGCGTATCTAGATCAGGTTGAAAGCAATATCCTGGATAACATCCAGATATTTAAAGGTGCTAAACCCGTAGGTGAAACAACCAGTGAAGGGTATATCATCGATTACTTTAAAGAGTATGATGTAAATATTGTTCTCGATAATTCCGATACAAATGAATGCCCCATAATAATTGAGACATCACCCACTTATTCAAATTTATTTGGAGCCGTTGAAAGAATGAACGATGGTAAAGGAAATTATTATAGCGACTTCACAAACATTAAGGCAGGTTCCCTTTTGCGGGCTAATGGGGGATATATTGTTTTAAATGTTATGCACCTTTTTGAAGAGCACGGAGTCTGGAAAACTTTAAAGAGAGCTCTAACTTACAACAAGATAGAATTCCAGGATTCGCCAAGCATTTTTCAGATTTCGAATATTACTCTGAAACCTGAACCGATTGAAATTAATGTTAAAGTGATATTGATTGGCAGCCAGTATATTTATTCTGCACTTTCAGAATACGAATACGACTTCAAAAAAATGTTCAAAATAAAAGCTGATTTTGATTACGAGATAAAGCGATCAGATAAAGTTCTTTCAGATTACGCACAGGTAATAAAAAAATTAATAAAGGAAGAGAAGCTTAAAGAATTTGATAAAACAGCGATTGCATATTTGATTGAGATCGCAGCAATATTTGCGGGACAGAAGAATAAGCTGACAACCCGTTTCTCAAAAATTGCTGATCTGGCCAGAGAAGCAAATTACTGGGCTGCAGACGATGGCTTTGAAACTGTATCAGCAGCTCACGTTAAAAAGGCATATGAGAATGCTGTTAACAGACACGGAATGCTGGAATCTAAAATATCAGAGATGTACGAAGATGGTACCTTCCTGATGGATACCACTACTGAAAGAATTGGTCAAATTAACGGGCTGGCTGTTTATTCGGCAGATTTTTATTCGTTTGGAAGACCAACCAGAATAACCGCTACAGTCTCGCTCGGTAGCGGAAACATTATCAACGTTGAGCGCGAAGCAGGAATGAGCGGCAGACATTACAACAAAGGAGTGTTAATAATTTCGGGTTATTTTAAAGAAACATTCGGGCAGGATATTCCCCTGGCATTCAATGTGAACCTTGTATTTGAACAATCTTATGGAACAGTTGATGGCGATAGTGCATCCTGTGCAGAAATATATGCTTTATTATCCACGCTTTCGGGACTTCCGATAAAGCAGGGTATTGCTGTTACAGGCTCATTAAATCAAAAAGGAGATGTTCAGCCAATTGGTGGAGTAAATGAAAAGATTGAGGGCTTCTTCCAGGTTTGTAAAGATGATAAACTAACGGGCAAGCAAGGTGTGATTATACCCGCTCTCAATGTAAAAGAATTAATGCTCAGCGAGGAAGTAATTGAAGCAGTTAAAAACAAACAGTTCCATATTTACCCGATTTCACGTGTAGAAGAAGGAATAGAAATCTTAACAGGTGTAAAAGCTGGAAAGAAAATTGCAAAAGGATATGAGAAAAATTCTGTATTCGATTTAGTTGAGCAAAAGCTTAAAGAAATGTATAAAAAATCACGCGCAATTAAGGACGAAAACTCTAAACCTGCACGCAAAAGGAGAAGGAAGTAAAACGCTTGAATAATGATTTCACTAAAACAAAAATTCTGGCAACACTTGGTCCGCAAACATCTGATGTTGAAAGAGTTAAACAATTAATCACT
>JAOTUT010000455.1 GCA_029863735.1 Ignavibacteria bacterium | reverse complement strand
TTTGTCCGAGGTACTGAGTAAAGTAAGTAAGAAAATACTGAATTACCGCCTGAAGAAGGAGTGAAGCAAATAATAACACACCAATTAAAAGCAACCCATTGTAATCTGAATGTGCTATATAGTCATCGACTGCAATTTTTGTCAGATAAGGACGAACAGGACCAAGAGCTGCCACAACCATATTTAAAAGAATAGCAAATATTACAAAATGCTTGTACGGCTTAACGTAACCAAGCAATCGTTTCATCAGCTTAGTATCGTAAGCTTTACCTAGAACTTCATCTTCGCTTTTATAATCGTTGCTCATTTTCTAGTTAAGCTCTTCTAATTCTTGTTCAAGTAACTGTTTGTAATGCAGATCTGCATATATTCCCCCAACCGCAATAAGCTGTTCATGTGTTCCTTCTTCTGCAATCTTTCCTTGTGAAAGGACAACGATTTTATCAGCTTCTTTTACCGTAGAAATTCTATGACTTATGATGATACTGGTTCTATCTTTCATAAAATTTTTCAGATTTTTAAGAATTTCTTCCTCTGTGTGAGTGTCAACTGCTGAGAAGGAATCATCAAGGATTAATATTTTAGGATCGATTGCCAGAGCCCGGGCAAGGCATGCTCTTTGCTTCTGTCCACCTGAAAATGTAATCCCTCGTTCCCCGACAATAGTTTCATATTTTTTGGGAAACTCCTGAACATCTTTATCAAATTGTGCAAGATTTGCGACTTTAGAAACCTGTTCAGCATCAATTTCTTTTCTACCATAGGATATATTGTTCAGCACAGTGTCTGAAAATAAAAATGATTCCTGCTGTACAACACTTACGTTTGTTCTGAGGATATTAAGAGGAAGTTCTTTCACATTTATTCCATCAATTAAAACTTCGCCTTCAGTACAATCGTAAAGACGAGGTATAAGATTTATAAATGAAGTTTTACCTGAACCAGTGTAGCCCATAATTGCCAGTGTCGATCCTTTTGGTACTTTAAGATTTATATTTTTTAAGATGTAAGGTGAGTTTTCATTATACCTGAATGAAACATTCCTGAATTCAATATTACCATCAATTTTTTTAATCGAATAATTAGTTTTTTCTGATTCAGTAATCTCATAAGGTTCCGAAAAAATTTTATTTAATCTTTTCATACTGGCTTCAGCCTGTTGTATAATATTTATCACCCAGCCGAATGCGATCATTGGCCAAATGAGGATGCCCAGGTACACAATGAACGCAGTTATTTCACCTAAAGTCAATTCACCGTTAATAACTTTAGTTCCGCCTAACCAGATAACAATAATTATCGACAAGCCGGTTATGAGGAAAAGAATAGGCATAATGAGAGCCTGGGTTCGTACTAGGTTCATATTTTTTTTCAAGTAATCCATGCTGTTATCAGCGTATCTTTTCATTTCACTTTCTTCACGAACATAAGATTTAATTACTCGTATGCCCGAAAAGTTTTCCTGGACAATCGTTGTCAGTTGAGCAAACTTCTCCTGAATTTTAGTAAACTTTGAATGAATCAGTTTACCAACTTTATAAACCAATAATGAAAGAAGCGGTAAAGGAAGCAATGCCAGAATTGTTAAGCTTGTGTTTAGTGATAGCATCAATATAAGAACCATAATTAGTCTTATCGATGTATCGATGGAATACATAACAGCAGGTCCAATGAACATTCTTACAGCATTTATATCGTTAGTTGCGTGAGCCATTATGATTCCTGTTGAGGTATTCTGGAAATACTTGAGAGGAAGCAGCTGAATATGTTTCCAGAAATCACCACGCAAATCAAATTCAATTTCCCTTGAAACAACTATGATAGTTTGTCGAATCATGAATCTAAAAATACCAGCAAATAAAGAAGCACCAACAATCATTAAACCATATTGAAATAATAGCTGAGTTGTTGCATCCTTTTGGAGAGCGTCAATAGAATCTTTCATTAATAATGGAACGTAAACTGTGCCAATATTTGAAAGAATTATGAAAACAAATCCGAAGAAAAGTTTCTTCTTATATCGTGTGAAATATTTTTTTAAGGTATAAAGATTTTTCAATTAATAATTTTCTACTTTTTCTTAACCTAATATTAAATTGTAAGAACGTTGATAGGGTCGATAAATATCAAAGACTTCGAAAGGCAAAATGGTTATTTAATTTCACTAAAACCAGTGTATTTTTGTAACACTTCGGGGATTTTTATCGTTCCTTCTGATGTTTGATAAGTTTCTAATAAAGATACCATTAATCTGCTTGTTGCTAAACCG
>JAOTUT010000454.1 GCA_029863735.1 Ignavibacteria bacterium | reverse complement strand
GAATTTCTTTAAGTTTTGAAAGAATGTTTAAAAGGAGCCTCTTATGAAAATAGTTGCACAAATTTTTCTTTCCTTATTAATTATCTCTAACCAGTTAGTGTTTGCAGGAACAACAGGAAGGCTTACCGGTAGGCTTACCGATGCTACTAGTGGTGAACCTCTTCCTTTTGTTAATGTTGTAATTATGGGCACAACTTTAGGTGCAGCAACAGACATTGATGGATATTATTCAATTATCAATGTACCCCCAGGAAACTATGTAGTTAAAGCATCGGCAATTGGCTACAGCAGTATTTCCTATGAGGATGTAAAAGTATCAATTGATTTAACTACAACTATTAATTTTCAATTATCTGAAGCTTCTATAGAATTGACTGATGAAGTTGTTGTTGTAGCTACAAAACCTCTTGTTAGAATGGATCAAACCTCAACAGCATCTATTATTGGTGAAGAAGAAATTTCGAAATTACCAGTTGAAGGATTGGGGGATGTTCTTAAACTTCAGGCAGGTGTTGTAGTTTCCTCATCAGGAGACATTCACATCAGAGGTGGCAGATCAAATCAGATTGTTTATCAGATAGATGGTGTTCCTGTTACTGACGTCTATGATGGAAGTTCAGCTGTTACTGTTAACCAAAATGCAGTACAGGAATTGCAGGTTATTAGTGGTGCATTCAATGCTGAGTATGGGCAGGCTCAATCGGGAGTTGTAAATATTGTTACCAAAGATGGAGGCAGTCAATTCAGTGGCAATATCCAGATGTACGCTGGTGATTATTTATCTGGTCGTGATACAATTTACGCAAACATTGACAATGTTAATCCACTTGCCATTAGAAACATCGAAGGCAGCTTGAGCGGACCGATTCTTAAAGATAAATTATTCTTCTATGCAAACGGCAGGTATTTTTATAATTCTGGTTCACTTTATGGACAAAGAGTTTATTTAATCAGTGATCGTGCTTTTGAAGATCCTGCTACTCAACAAGTAGAAGTTGATGCAAATGGAGATGGTGAATATGTGTCGATGAATGAAGACGAGAGAATTTATGCACAGGGAAAACTTTCTTACCGTTTAGCGCAAGGAGTAAAATTAAGTTATAATTTTATTTTTGATGATCGAGATTATTTTGATTATGACCATTTTAACAAATTAACACCAGATAATAACCTCCAAAGATTTAATAAATCTTATACAAATATATTTGCAGTAAACCATGCCTTATCTGCTGCGAGTTTTTACACCTTAAACTTAAGCTACTATTTTAGGGATTACAGACAGTATCTCTTTGAGAATTTATATACCGGTGATCCAAACAAACCCACCAACTATGAAGATAATTCTAATGTTATTACTCCACCTTATAGTTTTGGAGTTGGTGGTACGAACTATAATCGTTTCACTAGAAATACAGGAACATGGGGAGCTAAACTGGATTGGTCGACTCAGCTTAATCAGGAAATAAACTTACAATTCGGTGGTGATGTAAGGCGCAACGATATCTATCTTGAAAATATTAATCTTATTCCAATGACTGATGCAGGAGGCGGACGAGTTACTCCATTTAATGTTGCAGTCCCTTCAATTACTTCAACAGATTATGATACTTATACTCACAAGCCAATTGAAGCTGCGGCTTATGCCCAGATGAAATTTGAAGCTTTCAACCTCATCTTTAATCTTGGATTGAGGTTTGATTATTTCGAACCGGATGCAGTAGTTCTTTCTGATGCTACAGATCCAAATATTTACAATCCTCTAAAACCATCTAACAGATTTGATGATTCAAATGGTAACGGGGTCCAGGATCCGGGCGAAGCAACTGTAACGCTTGAACAGAGGGAACTTTATTGGTATAATGAAGCCCTAACGAAATACCAGCTAAGTCCCCGAGTCGGGCTGGCATTTCCAATTTCAGCTACTGGCGTAATCCATTTTTCTTATGGTCACTTCCTGCAATTACCTAGATATGAATATCTTTATCAAAATCCGAGATTCAAACTTGGTGTTAATTCAGGAAATGCCGGATTATTTGGTAATGCAAACCTAGAACCGCAACAGACAATAAAAGGAGAAATAGGTTTACAGCAGCAGATCGGTGATGATATGTCAATAAGTGCCACAGTATTTTTTGAAGATTTTAGAAATCTTGCAGGTACGCAGACTCAGGATGTCGTAGTATATGGAGGTGCTCAAACTTACAGTCAGTTTATTAACTCAGATTTTGGGAGTGCACAGGGATTTGTAATTCAGTTTGTTAAAAGATTTTCCGGTA
>JAOTUT010000452.1 GCA_029863735.1 Ignavibacteria bacterium | reverse complement strand
CTTCGAGCTCAAATGTTTTAATTTTAATCAGTTCTTTATATGGATATGATGAATAAACTAAAGTAGCAAAGCCCGCGTCGTGCTGAACTCCCCATAATTCATGCGTTACAGGTGAAACAGCTAAATCTCCAACCCGTGCATTCTCAAACAGCATCTTCTCATCACCTGATTCTAATTGATATACATGAATATCTCTAAACAACTGATTATTATTGGTTGTATAAAAAAGTAATCCGTTTACTTCATCAAGTGTAATCGAACAAACTTGCAGCATACTTGGAGTTGGAATTGAAGCTATCTCTTTAGAAATACCAGTCGATAAATCAAGAGATTGAAGCGTAGACAGCTGCGCTGGTCTATGATAAACATAGTAGATTGAATTTGTAGGTCGATCTAGACAAGGTTTTGAAACCCATCCGAAATTTTCCGAAGTTATTTTTTTTAATTCTGTCTGTTCAGATTGTTCTAAGACGTTAATATTTTCTTCCTGAAATTTTATTTCATACGCAATAAAATCCCCCCAAGCTTCATAGAATCCTTTACTAAATACTTGTCTGAATTTTCCCTCGAATCCGGAATACGCATCACCCTCTACAGTTTGGAACCAGTCTACAACTTTATCAGCACCATACATAATTGATAAATAAGCTACAATCTTCCTCCATAGATGTAGTGAATATTCTCGAGCAGAATTGAGTTATGAGCTAAGAGAGTCTCTAAATCCAATTGCGAAGGAAATGTCATTCCTTCATAAACCATAGATCGAAAATACATTTCGTCAAAACTGCCCAGTTCTCTTCCAAAACCACCACTTAGCCATGTTTCAAAAAAAACAGCAATTCCTTCCTGATGCCAGCGTGGTGAGTAGCGGTTATAATTAGTAAAGAGACTATAGAAGGCAGAAAGTGGTTGAATTTTTTCCGGGGGAACTTTCCCAAAAACATTTCGATAAAATGTTTCTGGCTGAACTTCAGCATCATTTACAATAATGTGAACCAGCTCGTGACTAAGCAGCCACTGAATTCTCCTGTTATACGGAACCATTTCATAACCTGGTTCCAATGGTTCAATCTCCAGCCTGATAAAATTTTGTGGTGTGGTACTGGCTGCTGCAAATCCATAATCGCTAACATCATAGGTACTAATAATAATTTTTTCTGAGGCCTTATAGTTAAAAATCTTAGAAAGAATCTTAAAAGCTCTCTCGGCACTTGTAAGAACATTGTTAATCAGGTCTGAGTGATAATCGCGGTAAATTACTTTGAAATGTTCACTTTCTCTTTCAAGCCAGGGAGAATCTACACGCTCAAAAAGATGAACTACTAACTCCTTGTTAGCATCATCATAAAAAAATTCACTGGCAACATCCACATTTTTCTTTTTTATCTTGATTTCAACATTTTGATTTACGTTAGTGACTAAAATATGTTTTACATACCCAACAGGAATAATGTTATCGAAGTTATTCCCGAAAGTTGAAGCATTTATTACTGTCAGAATAAATGAATCCTGCTCAACAAGTGATAATTGAGACGTAAGTTCAATGTTACTTTTAATTTGGATATAAGTGCCTTTAGGTCCATGTTCAAGATTAATACTCTGAAGTCTACTGATGCTCTGCTGATCCTTTTCAAGAACAATTACTTTACCGGGACTAATTACGATAAGCGATTTATCAATGTACTTATTAAGAAGTTCAATGGTTTCATTTAACGGAACAAAGATAAAATTATTACTGAAATGTGATGAAGTCGGAAACTGGTATATGCTTGATTCTCCGGACTCATTAAATGTGATTATTACATATGGATTCTTCGACTTGAACCGAAGGGTAACATCTTGAAAAGTAATTTCAAGAGCATTTCCTGCATCTACTATTCTATTATTTAAATGAATAACATCTGCCAAATGATGCAATGATACATAGATCATTCCCTGATAATTATATGATGGTATAGAATGACTGTTTTCATCTTCAACGACAGTTATCCGGGTAATTTCCTGTGCATAAAGGAAAGAAAACATAAGGATTAGCAGGAGAGATATTCTGAGCATATAAACAGAAAGCAAGATTATTCTTTAAAATTTAGAAGCTAAAAAACTTTTCCGAAAATGCGGAAAATATATCATCACGATTTGCAAAGCACATCAGAAAAATAAAGACTTAAACTAAATAATAAAAAAGCCTTCAATAAAGATTGAAGGCTTAACAAAGTATACTTTGGAGAACTAATTCACTCTACCTAACCCAACCGTATTTACTTCCGAGTTCTTCAAGTTGTGAACTTGAT
>JAOTUT010000453.1 GCA_029863735.1 Ignavibacteria bacterium | reverse complement strand
ATTTCATACGTGGCTTTATTCAGACTCACAGTGATCTAGGGGCTCGCATTGCACCTGGCTATCCCGGAGATATTGAGATTGGTGCCTCAGCACCAGCAATATCTCAAATTAGAAGAGATGCTGCTGAGGTTATGTCAAATCAGGCCGTGGAAATATCAGCTAACATCACAGATTTAGATGGTACAGTTGATTCGGTTAAACTATTTTACAGAGTGGATAATGGTTCTTACAATTCTGTAGAAATGACATCTAGTGGAAATGATAATTTTAACGGGACAATTCCCGGGATGGTAAGTGACTCAGCTTTAGTAGATTATTACATCTGGTCCAAAGATAATGATGGCAATGAATCAACAATTCCTTCAAACCCTACAAATGCTGAGTATTTCTTTCTTGTGCTAAATCGAAATGTTAGTATTCAAGATATCCAGTACAATCCTTTTGGAACTGATGTAAGTGGTTACAACGGTTACTATGTAACCTTGAATGGTGTTATCTCAGCAGATACAACTGATTTTCCTGGAGCAAATGTAAATCCGGCATTTTCACTCTGGGTATACATGCAGAATGGAGAAGGACCGTGGAGCGGAATTAGAATAGGAACGACAGGTGCAATGGGAAATGATATATTACTGTTAGATAAAGGAGATAATGTAACTATAACGGGTTACGTCTGGGATGTCTCTACGGGACCAACATTTAATGTTACAAGAATTGATAGTGTAACACAAATTGTTGTGAATTCAACCGGCAATTCTCTACCAGCATTTCAGGATATTGAAACAGGGACTATTGGAGAAGCCGGGAATGGTGATGTTGAAAAGGAACAATGGGAGAGTGTGCTTATCAGGTATAATAGTGTAACCGTTACTGATGAAAATGCCGATGGACCGCCAAGTAATTTCGGTGAAATGTTTGTTGATGATGGAACTGGTGATACAAGAGTTGAGCTGGAAGATGGTGATCACAGTTATCATAATCTGTCCGATCCAACCAGAATGTACTATGTACAAACAGGTCATACTTTTGATGCTCTTTCAGGTGTACTATATTACTCATTTGGTGATTATAAGCTTGTACCAAGAAATGATGATGATTTTGTTGGTTATACTACTGATGTTGCTAATGTGGTTGAGTTACCGACTGATTATGTAATTTCACAAAATTACCCTAATCCATTTAATCCATCAACTTCGATAGAATATTCATTGCCAGAAGCTGGTGATGTTACTCTAAATATATTCAATTTACTTGGGCAAAAGGTTAAAACGGTATTCGATAATGTGCCGCAGTCAGCGGGAACACACAAAGTTGTTTTTGATGCTAGCGAACTTCCATCTGGAATATATTTTTACAGCTTTAGTGTAAATGACTTTATGCAAGTAAAGAAGATGATTTTGATGAAATAATATTATTGTAGATGAGGTCTTAGAAGTTATTGTTCTATTGTCATTCCCGTGAAAACCTGCCTGCCGGTAGGCAAGCGGGAATCTGAATCTATTAAAATATTTTGGATTCCCACTTCCGTGGGAATGACAGGTTATTAATATTTACTTTTAAGACAGACTCTACATTTTTGAAAATGAATAGTTATTACCATATAAGTATTATGAAATAAGTGCCAATTGCGGATGAAAAAACTTTTACTACTGTTACTTTTCATTTCGACTGTCTTCATTATAATTACCTGTACTGAAGAAGGTGTTAACAATCCGATAGGGAATCAACCGCCTGATACCGGGCTGTTTCTCTACCCGGATAGTACAATTAGTCCGCAGCAAAGCAGGTTAACCGTTCACTGGTGGGGAGACGATAAAGATGGATTGATAGTTGGATTTTACTTTTCCTGGAATGATGATCCGTGGGAATTTACTGCATCGAATGACAGTTTGTTTGCACTGCAAATTGGTGCAAATGATACTACCTATACAATTCGTGTTTCAGCAGCTGATAACGGCGGGAATAATGTTTATGATCACCAGGTTTTTCAAAATGGAATGGACTATGGCCCGGAGCCATTCATAGATGAAAATGAAAACGGGATGTATGATGAAGGGGAATTCTTTTACGATATTGGATTAATAGATCCAACACCTGCAGAATTTGATTTTCCATTAAGAAACACAGCACCCACAATTGAATGGAGTGAACTTAGCTTTCTGCCTGATACTTCTTTTTCTGTAATGACTTTTAGCTGGATTGCAAATGATATTGATGGAGATGAATCTATTGTAGCAATTAAAATTGCGCTTAATGATACAACAGATCCATCAGGCATTATTTCATTAGAT
>JAOTUT010000451.1 GCA_029863735.1 Ignavibacteria bacterium | reverse complement strand
TACTTATTTGCAAGTATCCGAAAGCAAAAATGATTACTGGATTGCCGTTCCTACAATGGAAATAGAAATAGGAGAAACTGTTTATTTTTCAAAATTTATGGTCATGGAAGATTTCAGAAGCGATAATATTGACAAATCATTCGACGAGATTTTATTTGTCGAAGATGCACGTAAATCCCCCACGCCGGATGAAATGAAAAATATTCACTCAGGAGCAATATCAACGGATAAGCAGGAAATTAAAGTTGAACCACTGAAAGACGGAAAGACCATTCAGCAGCTATATTCTGATAAGTCAGCATTAAACGGTGAAGTTGTAAAAGTTAAAGGTCAGGTTACGAAGTTTAATAAGCAGATAATGAAAAGAAACTGGATTCACATTCAGGATGGAACTGGCACCGAAAATGAATTTGACTTAGTTATAACTACAAACACAGACGTACAGGTCGGAGACATAATCATTGCTGAAGGTAAAGTTGCTGTTGATAAAGATTTTGGAGCTGGTTACTTCTTCCCTGTTATGATTGAAGAAGCTCAGATCGAAAAAGAATAATTGGAGTAATTGACTGCTAATCCAATAATGGTCCGAGATCGGTTCCTGGAAACATAATAAAAGCAATTGCAAATGCAAGGACAGAAATAATCAAACCATACATAAAAAATGTATAGCAGATTCTAAGCTTCTGGTATTTCTGTCCTAGTACCTGACCGAGGTAATAAAAATCCATTATCATATTATCGTAAAGAAATTCTTTATCTTTCATCATCTCTTTCATCCCCCACGTAAAATCCTTCAAGGTCATTTTGTGGAAGTTACCGAAGAATAAAAGGTTAACTTTTTTCTCTTTTATGTCTTCTTCCGTAAACATACCTCGAGTGACTTTCGGACGGGTAACAAGTATTGCATAAACCAATGTGATAAGGCTGGTTAATGTCAACATTGCTGTCGGTATTATCAAATGAGGATTTGTATCCAATTTTCTAATCATTATGCTAACTATTATTGTAAGTATGAGCGTATTAACACTTATCATAATGTTTGCTTTCGTATCAGCCATAGAGCTAAAATCTACATGTGTGCGTATGGTATTCCGAAACATTGTTTCGATGGAACGCCCTGCACCTTTTTCTTTTTCCTTATCTTTATCTTTCATTTTATCCTTGCTGGTGTCTGTAGACCCAATTATTTTTTCTTCTTCCAAATGCTTTTTGACCTTCTTTAGTTTCTTTTGGGACCTAATATAATTAATATTTTTTTGAGTTTCGAATCGTTGCTTTGCATAGTCCGTATAAAATTTATGCTGCTCCAAAAATTTTAAATTGTTTTGCAGCCATTTCTTTTCAGGAATTTTGCAACCCTCTAAAGCTTCAACTTCATTTCTTAAAAGCTCGGATTGTATATCATAATTATTTGTCCCAAGATGATGAAGATCAGCATCACATATTATTTCTTCAAGGATATTTTGGGGATTTCTAGGCATACGCGTAGCATTAATCAGTGAGGTAACTTTCTCAATTCCTAATTCAGGATATTTATTTTCTTTTAAAAACTTTTCAGCCAGTTCAATTCCTACATCTTCATGTCCATTACAGGTTTCCGTATGTCCAATATCATGAAACCAGGCTGCAATTAATAGAGCTTCTTTGTCAATATCGTTTATACCGATAGTGTCCGCTATTTCCTCAGTAGCTTTAGCAACTTCTGCCGTATGCGTAAAGTTATGGTAAAAGCTATCTGAAGATCCCTTTTCTCGAAAGGTTTTTCCGATATATTCTTTCACTTTGCTTATAATTTCTATATTCATTTTAGTTTCCATAAAGTATTTATTCGTAGCAAAGTAAAATATTGATCAGTTAACACTATTATTTTTTATTTTTAATATATAGATTTTTCACAGTAAAATTTAGATGCAAATTTAATCTCATATAGTGATAATAATCACAATTATTTATTATTGCTAGGCAAGATTCTTCGTTTCAAATCATTAGATTTGCTGCACAAAGAACTTGTGATTCAAATCATTATGGAAATCCGTTAATGAAAACAATTTATCTAGTAAGGCATGCAAAATCTAGCTGGAAAGACCAGGGATTGCAGGATTATGATCGTCCATTAAACAAGCGCGGAAAAAGAGATGCACCTTTTATGGGCGAAGTTTTAAATGATAAAAAAATCCGCCCGGATTTTATAATATCGAGTTCTGCAAAACGAGCAAAAAAAACAGCTCTGGAAATAGCTGCTAAGATTGGTTACCCGCATAATAAAATTTTATTCAATGAAGAAGTATATGCAG
>JAOTUT010000450.1 GCA_029863735.1 Ignavibacteria bacterium | reverse complement strand
GCAAATCATGTTTTCATAACAAATGACTATTTGAAAACACTGGATGTTGGGAATAACAGCGCACCAGTGTTTGTTGATATCGATAATGATAACGATTTAGACTTATTTATTGGATCACTCAATAATCCAACTGGTTCGATTCACTTTCTTGAAAACACTGGTAGTCTCACTAATCCGGTTTTCTATTATCAAGATTCAACTTATTTCGATATAACAAGCGATCTTAGTGTTTCCCCTGCTTTTGGAGATATAGATGACGATGGAGATTTCGATCTTATCTTAGGAAAATTCAATGGTAAGCTTGAAGTTTATTTGAATACCGGCACATCAAATTCTCCATTCTTTTCAAACGGTACACGTTTGCTAAATCATATTGGCGAAGAAATTGATATCGGTTCTTCAGCATCTCCATTATTATTTGATGTTGATAATGATATTGATCTCGATCTAATAATTGGCGGCTTCAACGGAAAGTTTAATTTGTATGAAAATACAGGCGACGCAACTGTCTTCCAGTTTACTTTGAACAGCCTATATTTTGAAAGTTTAGATGTCGGTGATAACGGCACACCATTTATGCTCGATTATAATAATGATGATGCATACGATCTTTTTTCAGGTAACAGAAATGGTGAATTCTTTTATTTCAGAAACGATGGGAGTAATTCGGTACCAATCTGGACTGAAATTACCAGTAATTTCATTTCTGAAGATTTTGGAGCGAATACATACCCTTGCTTTGTGGATTTAGATAACGATACTGACTTAGATTTGTTCCTTGGAAATGTTAAAGGAGGGTTATATCTTTACACCAATTCTGAAATATCAACAGTTGCTGAAAGGAATATAACTCCAGTTAACAATTTTGAAATTACCGCTTTTCCTAATCCTTTCAATCCTTTAACTCAAATCAAATTAGTACTTTCGGAAGAACAAGATTTAACAATAGAGATATTCAATTTGCTAGGTGAAAAAGTAAAGTCGTTATTCCGAGGACACATTCCAGCAGGAACTAGTTCATTCTACTGGGATGCTAAAGATAACTCAGGCATAATTCTTCCTTCGGGAGTCTACTTTATACTCGCCCACTCAGATCAAAATCAAAAAATAATTAAAGTAGCTTTTCTTAAATAATCTAATTAATAAATATTATGAAAAACTTTTTCTTAATGGTTTTTTCTATACTCACTTTTGTATCAGTATTGAATTATGGGCAGAACGTAGATTTGCTGGGTTCTCTTAACCCTCATCCGAATCTCGATTACACAGATATCTGGGGTTACACAGCTAACGGTCATGAATATGCTCTGATGGGAATAACCGGAGGTACATCAATAATTGATGTTACAGATCCTTCCAATCCGGTTGAAGTTGATGTTATTCCGGGACCACTTGCACCACCTTATGAATGGAGAGATATTAAAACTCATTTAAATTATGCATACATAATCAATGAAGGCTCAGGTCCAGGTTCAGGCTTGCAAGTAGTTGATCTTTCTTACTTACCTGATAGTGCCTCTTTAGTTTATACTTTCGACAATACATTCACATCTGCTCATAATGTATTTATCGCAGATGGATATGCTTATGTGGTAGGAACAATTTCAGGTGGAATGCATATCCTTGATTTATCAAATCCCACTTTACCTGTTCAAACTGCTTATTATTCAACGAGTGGATATATTCACGATGTTTACGTTTGGAATGATACAGCTTATGTTTCTTCAGCAAATACATATGATGTTGTAGATGTTTCTGATAAGTTCAGTCCGCAATTGGTTAGCGCAAGCGCAGCTTTACCTGGAATTTATGCGCACAGCGGCTGGCTGACAGAAGATAAAAGATACTTTGTTGCCTGTGAGGAATTTAATGTTAGAGATATCATTGTTTGGGATTTGCAAGACAGAAGTTCGTGGAACCTGGTTGTTCCTTCATGGCAAATGCCGGGCACTTCACCGGTTCACAATGTTTTTGTTCTGGGAGATTATGCACATATTTCTTACTATAAAGATGGCTATGTTGTTCTGAATATTTCAAATCCTGAAAACCCTCTGTTTGCAGGTCAGTATGATACTTATCCTTCTTCAGGTGGTGGAACATACAACGGTGCCTGGGGTGTCTATCCCTATCTTCCTTCCGGCAATATAATTGTAAGCGATATGGTAACAGGTATTTATGTTTGTGAATTTAATCCTGCTGTTACATCGATAGAGGATGAAAATAAAAGCCCAAATAATTTTATTCTCGCACAAAATTATCCTAACCCATTTAATCCAAGTACTAAAATAAAATTTC
>JAOTUT010000449.1 GCA_029863735.1 Ignavibacteria bacterium | reverse complement strand
CCCGAACTTGTTTCGGGATCTGATTGGAATTTAATTAGATAGTAGAACCTGAAACAAGTTCAGGTTGACAAGCCCTATATTACTTGGTGATCAGCAACTATAATTAACTATTCGACAACTTGATTCTTATTTCCATTATGCTAAATTTCATGATGTAAATAAGGAAAAATTTCTGATGAGAATAAAAATTGAATCTGAATTTCTTCCTATCCCGCGCTTAAACTACGAACCATTAGGAAGAGCACAAACCACAACACACCACAAGGTAATCCGGTTAACTACAAAATTTTTATCAGGAGGAAAAATGAAATTGCTTAAACTAATTCTTTTATTTTATTTAACTCTGTTTTTAACTGAAAATATTTTTGCGCAGGTAGCAGTTGATATTCAATTTTTAGCAACTAATGATACAATTACTTACGAATTTGCTGTTGGTTTAGATTTAACAGCAACAAACTGCATCGACACTCTATTAGGGGAATGCGGCGGAGATCCACCACCTTGGCCCCCAACCGGAATATTTGATATCAGAATTGATCTGACACCATATGGATGTGGGATAGGATTTACATGTAATAAAGATTATAGACCACCAGGCAATCCGCCAGCTTTTCCATTTACGGGTATAATTGAACATACGTTATGGTATCAGACATCCTCTTTGGATTTGGATATCGATATAACCTATAATCTCCCAGTGAGTACGCAAATGTATATAATTGATCAGTTTGGAGGTACAATTTTAAATCTTGGACCATTTATCGGGCAGGGAACGGCAACAATTCCAGGAACATATACAGCGATATTTAATAAAGTTATTTTAAAAATGGAGTATGATAATATTGTTCCTGTAGAGCTTATTTCCTTCACAGCTTCAATTTTACAAAATGAAAAAGCTGTTCAGCTAAACTGGACAACTGCAACGGAAACAAATAACTCCGGTTTTGAGATTGAAAGAAAGGAGTTAGGAGTTGGAAGTCAGGAGTTAGAATGGGAGGCAATCGGATTCGTTCCAGGATTTGGAACAACAACAGAACCTAAATCATATTCTTTCATTGATGATTATGTTTCGACAGGAAATTACAAATACCGTCTCAGGCAAATTGATTTAGATGGAATCTTTGAATACTCAAATGAAATAGAAGTAGAAATTGATTTTACTCCGAAGGAATTTGTTCTGTATCAGAATTACCCGAATCCTTTTAATCCAAATACTGTGATTAGTTATCAGTTACCGGTGAGCAGTAATGTAACACTAAAAATATATGATGTGCTTGGCAACGAAGTTGCAATTTTAGTTAATGAAGAAAAACAACCCGGAGTTTATGAGGTTGAGTTCAATTGTCATTCTGACGAAGGTCAGAATCTCTCAAGTGGATTTTATTTCTATCAACTCAAAGCTGAAGGTTTTGTTCAAACAAAAAAAATGATCCTCTTACGCTAATATTTAAAACCTGAAATGATTGTGTACAATAGCATGGGTGAAAACTTTATAACAACAAAGATGACATCTTCCTAAAAGATGTCATCTTTCAAAAGAAAATAGTTTTTTTGGTGTTGCAGTCGGATCAAACTACAATTTGCTGTTACGGTTTTTTCATTTCTCGATTTTATTATACTCCTCTAACGCCATTTTTTCAAGCTCACTCTTCATTTCCTTTGGAAGGATGACGGTCTCATAATATTTACCGTCTTTTCCCTTCTGATCAGGTGAGGAAAGGAACAATCCATTGGAACCGTTAACGAGGCGAAACCCTTTTATTGTAATTCCATCATTCGTTTGAACGTCTAAGAATGCAGCGGTCTTTCCGCTTCCTTCTGACTTTAAAGGATTCATTCTGATTATCTTCATAGGAGCCTCCTGTTTTGATTTCAGATTAATTTTGGGATGAATTTATAACTTTTACTGATAGATGTCAACCTCCCCGAACCTTGTACCATTAAATTTTATTTGAAAAATTACTTATTTGTTGATTCCAGAGACTTGAGTTCCTCTATCTTCTGGTCAAGTAATTCAATTTTTTGGTTTAACTCTTCGGTTTTACTATCTATCTCCTTTTCGTAATCTGTTGTATCCCAGTAGCCACGTTCTTCAAAGTAATTTTTGAATAACCAATTATGCTTCAATGCTTCCATATTTTCGGAAAGACTACTTGCCGCCGTTTTCGATTCTTCAGATATCTCTTTAAGATTTAACATCATAGCCTGAAAGTTTGAATCAGCATTTGTACCCTGAACTAAAAGTGAACCAAGCACTCCCTTGCCTTTAGTAGTATTGTCCAGAAGAGTATCAACA
>JAOTUT010000447.1 GCA_029863735.1 Ignavibacteria bacterium | reverse complement strand
GCCTTGTTGGCAATCATGTTACAGCGGTTGATAAAGAAACTCTCGAAAAATCAAAATTAATTGATGCGGTGGCCAGAAATGAATATGAAGCAACGATAGTAGAATTAGCTGAAAGATTAGAGAAGAAAGAATCTCTTGAAAAAGTTCTTTCACTTACATGGAGAAATGGTAAAGAAATAATTTTTAATGGTAATCGTCCTGCTGCGACTCAGGAAGAGCTTGATGCTATGCCTTTTGCAAGTGAAATATTTAAAAGGTTTTGTGATTCAAGGGACTATTTTTTTGCTGCAGGTCGTTTTCCTCAGATGATGGTTTACACTGGACGTGGATGTCCCTACTTATGCACGTGGTGTGTCTATCCTCAGAATTTTTACGGACATACATACAGACACCGTTCAGCAAAAAGTATTGCCGCAGAATTTAAATATATAGAAGAAAATTTTCCCGAGGTTGTTGAAGTTACAATAGAGGACGACACTTATACGGTTTTCAAAAAACATACAATTGAAATTTGTAAACTTTTAATTGCACAAAACAATAAACTTACCTGGACTTGTAATGTTCGAGCTGACCTTGATGAAGAAACTATGCAATGGATGAAAAAAGCAAATTGCAGATTAGTAATAGTTGGTTTCGAAAGTGGTTCTAATGAAATACTAAAGTTGATGAAGAAAGGCGTACGTGTTGAACAATTCACTGCGGCTAAGAATGCGCGAAAGGCGGGTTTATTAATTCATGCTTGCTATATGATGGGGAACAGAGGAGAAACTTTGCAGACTATGAGCGAAACGCTAACTTTGGCAAAAAGATTAAATACAGACACAGCGCAGTTCTTCCCGTTAATGCTCTATCCCGGCACGGAAGCTTATGATTGGGCAAAAAAAGAAGGATTGATTACTGCAAAAACCTGGGATGATTGGTTGACCCCTGAAGGTTTGCACAATACAGTTGTTGGAACGCACGATCTCTCAGCTCAAGAGATAGTAGATTTTTGCAACTACGCCAGACGGGAATATTACTTAAGACCTGCCTATTTTGTAATGAAAGCAAAAAACATAGTAAGGCATCCATCTGAGCTCAGGAGAACTCTGAAAGCATTCTTAACTTTCTATAAATATTTATTCAGCAAAGAATCGAAGATTAATAAAAGTAAGTTTAAGACACGGTTGGAGAGCCCGATTACTAGCGAAGTAAAGGAAAAAGTAAAACCAAAACTCGAAACTGAATCAACCAAAATATCAACTGAAAATAAGATATCTCAAAAAGAACCGGCTGTTTAGAAAAGTAAGTAGATAGATACTTTTTATGATTTAGCAATAATTAAATTGGCCCTATTTTGAATTAGAATTATCAGCTTTTCCAAATAATGATAACTTTTAGTCCCACCTGAAATATAAATTTGATTTATATATTTGGTCATACTTTTTACAATTATTTGAAATATCAGTGGAATTAATTTTTACCGGAATTTTCTGGCTGGCAGTCTTTCTACTAATTCATGCTTACTTAGTTTATCCTTTCTCACTTAGGATTTTTACTTGGTTTAAAAGAAAACCAATTTCAGATAAATCAAATTTCCACCCTTCAATTTCAATAATAATATCAGCTTATAATGAAGAAAAAGTTATTGCACAAAGAATAGAAAACATCCAGAGCCTTAACTATGATTTTAATCGGGTTGAATTAATCATTGGTTCAGACTGCTCATCTGATAGAACAAATGAAATACTTGAAAAAATAAGTCGGGAGTATAGTTGGATTAAAATTCAATTGTTCAGTACTCGAAGAGGAAAGGCATCTGTTTTAGATGACCTTGTGCAATTAGCAAAATATGAAATACTCGTTTTTTCTGATGCGAATACAAATTTTGAAAAAGATGCATTACTTAAATTGGTTTCTGCCTTTAACGATGAAAAAGTTGGTGGGGTTTGTGGCCGATTAGTGCTTGAAGAACCCACTGATGAATTTGATAAATCAAACAGAGAAAGATTGTATTGGGAATATGAAACTCAACTAAAAAAAATGGAGGGGGATTTAGGCATATTGATCGCAGCGAATGGAGGAATATATGCCATCCGCAAAAAACTTTTTGTCGGCTTTCCCAAAGGTGAAGCTATTACCGATGATTTATATCAAACTTTAGGAGTGCTGAATCAAGGTTACAGTTTTCTTTATGAATTTGATGCGGTTGCGATTGAGGAAGTGTCCAAGGAAATTATTACAGAATTTAGAAGAAAGGTACGATTCGCTGCTACAAATTTTCAAACTTTGAAATACTTTAAAGGTCTTCTATTTCAAAA
>JAOTUT010000035.1 GCA_029863735.1 Ignavibacteria bacterium | reverse complement strand
TGCAAACAACTCCCTAATGCATAGAATAATAGGATGAAAAATAATCCTACATATAGGATTGCATCAACCTGGTTAAATTTTCTCTTTTTCTTCTTTGACCAGAATTTAATAGCTGATGCAGTATATTTTCTGAAATCGTTATTGTTTAGTAGAACATCTACTTTCATAATTATTTTTTTCTCTTACCGGTATTAATAGAAAATTATCCCGGAGAATTTTCAAAAATTATGCTAATAAATATTATTGAAAATTGAGCCCAACCGAACCTTTTCATATAATTAACACAAGCTTTATGTAAATTTTAAATGTTAAAATTATTTCTTTCATATTTTATTAAAAGAAAATGCTGAAGATTAAAACCAGAGTTACAGAACTTTTTAAAATAGAATTCCCAATAATACAGGCCGGAATGATTTGGGTTTCAGGATGGAAGTTAGCTTCAGCCGTATCGAATGAAGGTGGGCTTGGTTTAATCGGTTCAGGTTCGATGAAGCCTGACTTATTAAGAGAGCATATCCGCAACTGCTTTAAAGTCACTGATAAACCTTTTGGTGTAAATATTCCCCAACATCGGGGAGACGCTGAAGAACTAGTAAAAGCAATAATCGAAGAAGGAGTGAAAATCGTATTCACTTCCGCAGGACACCCGGGTAAATTTATTGATTTGTTTAAAAGGAATAACTTAAAAGTTGTTCATGTAGTTCCCTCAGTAAAGTACGGAGTTAAAGCAGAGGAAGTTGGATGTGATGCAATTGTGGGCGAAGGAGTTGAAGCAGGTGGACATAATGGAGTTAATGAAACAACTACATTTTCTCTTATTCCTCAACTTGTCGATGCAGTTAAAATTCCTGTGATTGCAGCAGGAGGAATTGCTGATGGTAGAGGAATTCTTGCTGCTCTTTCACTTGGTGCAGAAGGTGTTCAGATAGGGACAAGGTTTGCAGCCACAGTTGAGTCTTCTGCTCATCAAAACTATAAACAGAAAGTTGTTGAAGCCAAAGATGATGGGACTGTGCTTGCATTCAAAAAAATTGGATTGGTGAGAATGATAAAAAATGATTTTGCTTTTCGTGCAACCCAAGCTGAAAAAGATGGCTGGGATGAGATCAAGTTGAAGGAACTTCTTGGCAGTAAAAGAGAAAGACTCGGAATTTTCGAAGGTGATGAAATTGAAGGTGAGCTTGAAGCAGGTCAGAGTTCTGGTTTGGTGAAGGAAATTCTAACTGTTAAAGAATTATTTCAAAAATTACTCTCGGAAATTTCAGAAGCAAAAAATAGAAACGATAAAATAATTTCTTAGTTAATCAAATTGCTTCGAGAACATCAGTGACGACGGAATCAACATCCTTTGCACCTTCGTAAAACGAAATGATTTTTCTAATCACCGATTCAACAGTAGCATCTGGACAGGAAGCACCACTGGTGATCAGGATTTCCACAGGATATTTATCCGGTAAATAATTATTTGAAAATATTACTGATTGCTTCAAAATATCGAAATGATTGATTTCAGATTCTGATAATATTCTTTCTGCAGAGTCAATGAAATAAGTTTTAATCTCTTCCTCACAGATTTTAACGATGTTAGTTGTATTGGAGCTGTTATATCCTCCAACCACTAATGCAAAATCTGCATCCACTTCCAGTAGACCGTAAGTTGCATCCTGATTATCATTCGTTGCATAGCAGAGAGTATCGCGAGTATCAGCAAAATGTTCATTTAGATTTTCAACACCATAAACTTTTATCATAGTTTCTTTAAGTAAATCTGCTATTTCCTGAGTTTCAGTAGCAAGCATCGTCGTCTGGTTTACAACGCCGAGCTTGTTCAAATCAGTCTTAACATCAAAACCTTTAGAATGTTTTCCTTTGAAGAACTCGTAAAAATCATTTTCGGTTTTATCACCCAAAATTACTTGGGTTAAGAATTTTGTTTCCTCCAGATTACGCACAATAACTGATGGAGAACTTTGCGTGGAGTGAGAGAAGGTTGCTCTTGTTTCTTCGTGATAATGCTTTCCGTGTATTACTACTGTAAAACCTTTTTTCCCCAGGTCTTCAGAACGATTCCAGACCTTTTCGACAAAAGGACAGGTAGTATTATAGCGGTATGGATTTATTCCAAGTTTGTTAAGCTTCTTTTCAATTTCCAGTGTTGTTCCGAATGCCGGAATGATAACAATGTCATCACTTTTAATTTCTTTCCACGCAACAAGCTGGTTGCCGGAAGTATCCATCATAAAACGCACTCCCATACTGATAAGATCGTGGTTTACTGCCGGGTTGTGAATCATCTCGCTAAGCAAGAAAAATCTTTTGCCGGGGTTTTCTTCTATCGTTTTGTATGCAATCTCAATTGCATTTTCAACACCATAACAAAATCCGAAGTGCCTGGCGAGGTAAAATTTGACCGGTCCAAAATCCAGAAGTGTTGGGGAGAAATCTTTTTTCCTCGGGTCTTCAAGTTTCCGACTGTTCTTTATTTGTGTGATAAAAGAACTTTTGTAGTGAACTGGTATATCAAACTTTTTCATAATTAACTCTTAAGTATTAAATCACTTTCTTCAGAATTTAAACGCATATCCCTGATCAAAGATTCATTTGACGGTCTCAATAAAAGAAAATAGCCAAAAAGGAAAATAAAAACGACTACGTAAAGATAATTCGAAGTTAAGAATGTTGCTACCAGCGCCAGAAAGCATCCTCCCTCAATCATTGCCCAGGAAATAATTTTAGCAGTTCTATAATAGGAAATTTTTTGAAGAAGGCTGATAGTGGAATTATATTTTGATATCATTTGGTTGTAAATCATTCTGGAGATAAACATCACCACTAATCCAATTAGAGGTACTAGAAAAGTAAAAATCATATCAAGGTCTTCATTTCCTTCAGCTTTTTTATCCTGGATAAGAATTATTACTATTATGAAAAATACTAGCAAGCCAAAGACTAATGAGAAATAAATTGTGTTGGTTATTCTTTTTTGATTTTGTATTTCAGGATTTTCGAATGTTTTCATTGCTGCTAATACCTTGCGTTTTTTAGATTTTCAAGAAGTGCTTTTATATATTTGCACACAATTTTCAGAAATACAATATGAATTTAGCAGATAAGTTAGAAAAAATAAAAATTAAATTTGACGGCATTAACGAACAACTATCAGACCCAGGAATTTCTGCTGACAGAGAAAAGCTGATTTCACTAACCAGAGAGAGAAGTGATCTTACAGAAATAGTTGAAGCATACTCGAGATATGCAGTGGTTCTAAATAATATTAAAGGCAACAAAGAAATTATTGATACTGTGAGCGACGACGAACTGGTTTCAATGGCACTAACAGAACTTGAAGAGCTGAAAATTGAAAGAGATAAGCTCGAAGAAGAAATAAAATTATTACTTCTTCCCAAAGATCCTAATGATGATAAAGATATTATTATGGAAATTAGAGCCGGAACTGGAGGAGAGGAAGCCGCTTTATTCGCCGGAGAGCTTTTTAGAATGTACAGCAGGTATGCAGAAATGCGAGGCTGGAAAATTGAATTGATAGATATGAATGATACAGGACTTGGTGGAGTGAAAGAAGTAGTTTTCTCCGTGACTGGAAACAACGTTTACGGTGATATGAAATTTGAAAGTGGTGTGCACAGAGTACAAAGAGTTCCTGAAACTGAAGGAAGTGGAAGAGTTCATACTTCAGCGGCGTCCGTTGCAGTCCTTCCTGAAGCTGAAGATGTTCAGATCGAAATAAACCAGAATGATTTAAAAATTGATATCTTCCGTGCTGGTGGAGCCGGAGGGCAAAATGTAAATAAAGTTGAGACTGCTGTAAGAATAAAACATCTGCCTACCGATATTGTTGTGCAGTGTCAGGATGAAAGATCACAATTGAAGAACAGGCAAAAAGCAATGAAAGTTTTGAAGGCAAGATTATATGATCTTGAGTTAAAAAAACAGAACGCGAAAATTTCTGCTCAAAGAAAATTAATGGTAGGAAGCGGCGACAGAAGCGATAAAATTCGAACTTATAATTTCCCGCAAAACCGTATGACTGACCACAGGATAGGATTAACTCTTTATAACCTTTCCAACATAATGGAAGGTCAAATCGACGAACTTATTGAGCAGCTTAAAATAGCCGATAAAACAGAAAAGCTGCAGGCAACCGAATAAAATCATTCTTCAAAAAAACAGAATTAAAATATTGTTGTTTTTTGAGAGGTGAATAAATAAGAATAGTTTATACGAGAAAATTATTTAGAAGCAGAAATAGAAATCATACTAATATCGTCATCAAATTTTTGCTGATTAAAACTCATCAACTCAGTCTTAATAATACTTAGAGGAGAATCAAGAAAGCCATCTTTTTGGATTGACTTTACCAACTTACTCACACCAAAATGATCCCCTTTATCATTCCGGCTTTCTACCAGACCATCCGTTGCCATAATTACAGTATCACCAGAATTCATTTGAAGGTTTGCATCTTCAAAAACAGTATCCTTACTAAATCCTAATAGTGAGCCGCGGGAGTCTATTCTTTTTATCTCGCCAGTTGATTTGTTTTTATAAATAATAGGTAAATCCCCGGCGCCGGAATATTTGAGTGTCATATTCAGCTTATCAATTACAACCACGGATAGAGTCGAAAATACTTCTGAGATCTTGGAATCCTGATAAACCAGATTGTTTACTTTGCTAATAATTTTTCCCGGAGAGGTTACATCTCCATCCTGAATAACTGAATGAATAGCACTTCTAATATAACCAGCGTACGCATAAGCGAAATACCATGCCCCCCATTTTTTCCCCATTACATCTCCAAGTATAATGGTAAGGTGATTTTCATCAAGTAAAAAATGATCAATAAAATCACCCCCCGGTATTCCTGTATAAGGAACATGCCAATACTCGATCGCAAAGTTTTCAAATTCAGGAAACTCTTCCGGTACTACACTTGTTTTAAGAAAGTCCGAAGCTTCGTGTAAATCTTTCACAACCTTAGTTCTCTCATTATTAAGGCTCTTTAATAATGCTAAGATTTTGGCAATGACAATCTTGTAGCCACTTGCCTTTAATATGTAATCAGTAATTTCCTTATCGAACCCCTGAAGAATTTGGTCGTCAGATCCTAAGTTGCTAAGAAAAACGAAAGGAATGGAAGCTAAATTAGTATCACCTAAAAGCATCTCACGAAATTCAAAGCCATCAATTTCAGGCATCATTACATCAGCAACAATTAAATCAGGCTGGAATGAACTAACGAGTTTAAGACCATCTAATGCATTATAAGCAACCTGACAATCGATACCTGTTTTATTCAATCCCGCCTGATACATTGTTAGAGCAGCTTTATCATCATCTATAATTACTACTCTCGGTATTCTTTTGGAAAATACTTTTTCCAGATTTTTTCTGGTACCATATATAAGATGAATTTCAGAGCGCCTCATCAGAGCTTTAATTTTTAAAATTAGTTCATCAACATTAAATGGCTTTGTTATAAAGTCATCCCCTCCGACTTCAAGAGCTTTTGATTTGTCTTCAAAAGTATTTTTAGCAGTTACAAACACGAATGGAATTGATCGATACTTTTCATTTTCGCGAACTAACCTGCAAAATGTAAAGCCATCCATTTTATCCATTATAATATCACATAAGACCAGATCAATATTATTATTAAATAACTGATTAAAGCCCTCTTCAGTATTGGATGCAAGGTAAACTTTATAACTGTTAAGTTTTAAATGATGGGAGATAAGCTTGCGGATAGTTATATCATCATCAATGACCAGTATCGATTTTTTTTCACTAACACTCATCTAAAGTGTGACCAACTTTTTGGAAGATTTTTCGATAAATCTCAGCTCTCGATACCGTACTTTTCCATGAGACGATAAATTGTGGCTCTGCCAAGCTGTAGTTTTCTTGCAGCTTCAACAATATTACCTCCTGTAACTTTTAATGCGTGTCTGATTGATTTCTCTTTTATTTTTTCAAATGGAATAATATTGTCATCAGTAAACATAACGCTCTGCTGATCAGCAGTAACTGAAGTATCAGCAGCCCTGATATGTTGTGGTAAATCATCAAGATCCAGCTGATCTTTTTCTGAAATAATCATACAGCGTTCAATGGTGTTTTCCATCTCACGTACGTTTCCGGGCCAGTCATATTCATAAATAAGCTTTAAAGCTTTTTTGCTGAATCCTTTTACATTCTTTTGAAGCTTCTTGTTGAATTCCTCCAGGAAGTATTCAGTGAGGACAAGAATATCTGCACGTCTCTGCCTGATTGGAGGAATAGATATTGGGAATGAATTCAATCTGTAAAAAAGATCTTCACGAAATTGTTTTTGCTCTACTGCCTGCTTTAATTCTCTGTTAGTGGCTGAAATAATGCGAACATTCGTTTTTATCAGTTCATTGCCGCCTACCCGTTCAAATTCTTTCTCTTGAATAACTCTCAGAAGTTTTGCTTGCAATAACATTTCAAGTTCACCGACTTCATCCAGAAATATTGTTCCATCTTTTGCAAGCTCGAATTTGCCAAGCTTCCTTTGATGAGCACCCGTGAATGAGCCTTTCTCGTGTCCGAATAATTCACTTTCAAGAAGTTCTCTCGGAATGGAGGCACAGTTTACAACAACAAATGGTTTATCTTTCCTTCTACCGTTGTAGTGAATAGCTCTGGCAATAAGTTCTTTTCCTGTACCGCTTTCACCATATATTAAAACTGTAATGTCATTATCGAGTACTTTGGAAACAAGTTTAAAGACATCTTGCATTTTACCATCAGCAGAAATAATATTATCGAAGCTGTATTCTTTTTTAACATTCTCTTTAAGATTTTGAATTTCTTTGACCAAATCATAATTACGAATGGCATTCTTTAAAGAGAGTTCGAGCTTTTGCTGATCAATTGGTTTTGAGAAATAATCATAAGCACCATACTTTATAGAATCGACTGCAACATCAATTCTTCCCTGTGCAGAAAGCATTATTACAGGAAGGTGTTCATCAATTTGTTTTATTTTTTTCAGCGTTTCGATTCCATCTATACCTGGTAACATAATATCCAGTAAAATGATGTCGGGCTTTGCACTAAGTTTTTTAAACATAGATTCACTGTTTGAAAATATTTCAACTTCATAGCCCCATTTATCCTTAACCCAAAACGATAGCAGTTTAGCGATGGATTGTTCATCATCAACTATGAATACCTGTTTACTCAAGATTTACCTCATTTTTTTCAATATTACTTCTTTTAGGCAATTTTACCAGAAAAGCAGTACCGCTGCCGGTTTCACTTTGAACTGTTATTAAACCTTTATGCAAATCGATTATTTGTTTTACAAAAACCAAGCCAACCCCAACACTTGGAATATCGCTCATTCTCCTGCTCGCCTTGAAGAATCTTTGAAAAATATAGGGTTGGTCTTCATCAGGTATACCTATTCCTGTGTCACTTACAATAATTTCCACTTCTGATATATAATTATTGATTATAATTTTCACTCTACCAAGCTCATCAGTATACCTTATAGCATTATTAAGCAGTGCATTGATTACCTGGAAAAGACTGTCCCTGTCCGCTTCCAGATAAATTTCTTCCTGGGGGTGCTCAAAATTAATTACAATCTCTTTAAAACTCGCTAATTCAATATTCGCCGTAATAACTTCCTGAATTAATTTTATCAGTTCAATTGTCGTTTTATTAATCATTATCATTTTTTCATCATCTTTCGAAGTATCCAAAAAATAGTTTATTAGCTTTGCCAGCCTCTTACCTTCGCTCATAATTACATTAACAAATTCTTCCTTCATCGAATCGGTTAATTCAGGATCAGATACAATCGTTTCAGAAAAACCAATAATGGATGCTAAAGTAGTTCTGAATTCATGCGAAAGACCTGAAATAAAATCATACTTCAACCTATTAAGTTCTTCAACAACAGTTTTCTGAGGAGAGGTTCTGGCACGTTCAATATTTAACATCCTTTTTATTTCTGTTAATTTTGGTTTGATCTTCTCAAGTTCGTTTTCGTACCTGATTTTCTCACTCAAATCTTTACCAATTCCCAGCAATCCTATGATTTTCTTATTTTCTGATATGGTATTGCAGCTCAATTCAAATGGGAACACATGACTATACTTGGTAAGCAGATTTGTTTTGAAATTTATTGATTTCTTTTCAGAGAGAACCCTGTTGAAAGAGATATTCACTAGTGATGTATCTTCTTTATTTATAAAATCTAAAAAATGTTTACCTTTCATTTCTTCTGGAGAATATTCCAGATAATTTTTCGCAGCTTCGTTTATCAGAATAATTTTTCCGGAATGATCTAGAATAAATATCAGATCAGGTGAGGTTTTAACAAGCAGGTTAAATTTATTTTCCCATTCATCAATTATTCTTTTTCTCTCTGTCGGAACGAAATTCTGACTGGGTGATAATAATTTATTTTCATTTAGCTGTTCAAACCATTCCTTAACCTGGTGGCTAAGAATAGAAAGGACCGGCATAATTCTATTTTTTGAATCTTCTTTAAAGTCTTCACGATTGTCAGAAAACAGAAGGATGTAAACGAATAAGTTTCGCTCAGAGAAATAAATAAGATCCTTTATAAAAAATGAAGAGGAAAACCTTTCTTTAAGAATTTTCATAACTGATGGGAGACTTGTAACCTTTTCAGTATCGATTCCGCCTGATTTTAACAATTGAAAAAGTAAATCGTTTAGTGAAGTAAAGTCTTCGTTTTTTCCTCCCCAGATATTTAAAATGCTATAACCCTGTTCACCAAGCTGCAGTAAATAACCCTGCCTGCTTGAAGTTATCTTAGAAATAATGTTTAGAGTATTTTCTATTAATTCATTCATTGTGTTATTTTCAATTCTCAAAAATATACAGATTTACCTTAAAAAATTTAAAAAAAAGAGCCTTTTTTAGCTCAGAGCGTTTTTTATTTAAGATAATGATTTTGGCAGGAGTAACAGACTATCGATTCTCTATTACTTCATTTTGCAGGATTTCATAATACTTCCTGATCAAATCCTCATAATCTCTCGAGTATCCTTCTTTTACAGCTTTGTTCAATTCATCGCGGATTTTATTTAATGAATTTGCAGAATTAAAATTTAGGTCAGCAGGAAAATTTCTAGTCACATTTTCACCAGTTCTGGATTCCCTTTCTTTCTCATAATCTCTTTCATTTAATGACCTTTGAGCATCCAGGAGTTTACTAAGAATATTTTCTTGTTTCTGAATCAATTCATCATCCAATTTTTCTCCCTGCATATCTGTAACAACTTCCTGCATTCTTTTTAGGATGTTATCAAGATCGGCAGGAAGTTTTGTTGATTGACCAGAAACTTTGGCTTCCTGATTAAGCTGTTCAAGAGATTTTTGAATTAATTGTTGTTGTTGTGAAAGCCGTTGCATCTCGGACTGTTGTTGCGGTGACATTCCACCCTGCTGCATTTTTTGAAGCATTTGGGTCAGATTATTAAGGTTCATTTGCTGACCTGATAATCCCTGAAGCTGCTGCATAAGCGACATCATTCCTCCCTGTCCACCACCTTGCATCATTGATTCCATTGAATTCTTCATCATCATTGCCGATTCATTGAGAGATTTCATTGCCTCTTCCTGCTGGTTTGAAGCAAGTAAACCATTCCTGTTTTTCATCGCCTGAACCGAATTATCCATTTGTTTTTTTGCATCACCAAGTGCTTTACCCATTTCAGGACTGATTGCAAAGGTCTTTTGTGAAAGTTCAGACATCTGCTGCATTATATTGTTCAGGCTATTAGAGAGATCATTTTCTTTCTTTGCCATATCATTTAATATTGATGAGTTCGGTTCAAGATTTTTTGATTCGTTCTTCAAATCTTCCTGCTGTTTGGAAAGAGAAATAATATTGTCAAGTATCTTCATCATATCGGTTAAAGTCTGCATTTGATTTTGCTGCTGCATCGAATCTTTCATCTCTTTCATCATCTGTTTCATCTGCTGCATATTTTGTGAAAGCTGCTTTTGATTCTGATTTGCTTTTTGTTTTTGTTTTTGTTGAATATCCTGTGATGACTGCTGTGACAATTCCTGGTTCTGCTGTTTCTGAAATTCCTCCATTAATTCTTCCATTTCTTCCTTCGGCATATCAGGAACTTCGCTCATTTTTTCATCAAGATTTTCCATTTCCTTTTTCAGCTTCTCAAGATCCTTGGTTATTTCATCTTGTTTCTGACTCAG
>JAOTUT010000445.1 GCA_029863735.1 Ignavibacteria bacterium | reverse complement strand
GTAACCGTTTTCGATACTTGCCGGATTCAGTTAAACTAAACATAGAACCTCCTATTTATGGTTGATTATTAATTAGTTAGAGAAATATTTTATATAATTAATTTCATCTCCAGTTTCAATAAACTATTCTACAACTGTTAGAGTAACCCGGTGTTTTTCCTTCGCGCCTATGGCAATTATAAGAGTTCGTATAGCATTAATATTTTTTCCTTTTTTACCGATAACTTTTCCAATATCGTCTTTATCAACTTCGACTACAAGCTCAATTGAATTTTCATTCAGTGAGTTTTCTTCAACTCTAACCTTTTCGGGTTTATCCACAAGCTGTTTTACGATGAATTCTACAATTGCTTTCATTATTTCACTTTTTTAATAAGTATGCAGGGGCAATCCGCGATAGGTGGAGCGACTTGTCCCAATGGTAATTTTTATTTTATCAACAGCATTTTCTTTGTCTCAACAAAAACTTGTCCTGAGCCTGTCGAATAAGAACCTGCTTGAAGCCTGTAAAAATAAACTCCGCTTGGCAAGTTTTCTGCATACCACTTTAACTCATAAGTACCAAATGGTTTTTCTTCATTAACTAATGTTTCAATTTCACTACCGAGTACATCAAAAACTTTAATCACAACATTAGATGTTTGCGGAATTGAGTATTTCATTTTTGTACTTGGGTTGAATGGATTAGGGTAATTCTGATGCAAACTATAATCATCAGGAATATTATTATTCTCAGATTCAACATCTACCAGCTTTTGAGAAAAGAAAGGTAAAACACTCAACCTAATTCGCTCAGGTATCTTGTTCATGTGGTCACCGTCATAATCAAAGAAATCGTGTGGAATATTATTTTCCGAAAGGGCAGTGTCAAATTCACAGTTTGCATCGTACAAATAAGTATCATACCAACCACAATCAAATCTGATCCTTCTACCAACATACTGTAATAGATTGTTCTTATATGTATCTATCAAAGAATAAGGATCGTGCTCTAACCATTTTTGCCACGTAGAATCGATAATATTACCTCCACAATCAGCAGGCAAATCACAATAGAATGGATGAGGATTTGCATTTGGACTGAAGGCAGCTCCCGCAGCTATCATCACCCGTGCTTCCCAGGGTAAACCGGAAAATTGAATCGAATCATTTGTGCATGCTGCCTGGTTTAACCCAAAAAACATTGTCCCTAATACTACATCTTCTAAAACTAAGAAAGCTGCACTCAATGAATATACTGCACTATAAATCTCCGGGTGTTTCATAGCTAACATCATGGCACCATAGCCTCCCATTGAATGACCAGAAATTCCCCTGCCTTCTCTAAAAGCACTTGTTCTGTAATTATTATCTATATATTCTACTAAGTCCTGTGTAACAAAATCCTCCCATCCACCAGTAATAGGAGAATTTGTATACCAGGAACCTTGATAAAAGTTGTGATTATTTGGTATTACAATAATCATAGGTTGAATGCCATTTTGGTTAAAGAACGAGTCAAAATTTGCTTTAAGATTAAAATTACTTATGAAACTCAAATTAGTAAATGTGTATCCGTGTAATAAATAAACAACCGAAAATCTAGAACCCGGAATTGAGTCATATTGCCAGGGTAGATAAACAGAAACACTTCTGGTTGGCGAATCTCCGAGTAGATTGCCTTCGAGAGACTGGCTGTAAACTGTTATGTGTTCAAACCTACCTGATTGAGAAAAGGATACAGTTACAATAAACAGACTTGTTAGAATGAGAAGTATTAAAGATTTCATAGCAACCTCCTAGTTATGGACGATTAAATTTTTATTTTGTAGGGACAGGTCGTGACCTGTCCCTACGGTTACATTATTTACTTCAACAAAACCTGTCCGCCGGAGTTTTAACGAAGGAGGATCATTTTCTTTGTGCTTACAAATTCTCCTGATTGAAGCCTGTAAAAATAAACTCCGCTTGGTAGCGATGCTGCATTAAATTCAACCTGATGATAACCAGGTTCTTTTTCATCGTTCAAAACAACTGCTACTGCTTCTCCGATTGCATTTAGAATTGTGATCTTAACGTTTGATTTATTTTGTATCCCAAATCCAATTGTTGTTGTTGGATTGAAGGGATTGGGATAGTTCTGTTCGAGCAGGTACGAATTAAATGCCCTCCACTCTACTTCTACAACATCTGAGTACTCATAAGTACCGTTGAAGTCAACCTGCTTTAATCTGTAGTAGTACTTTCCGTTGTCTAAATTTTTATCTGCGTAACTGTAGTTCTGTTGCTCAGTTGTGGTTCCGTGACCATTTACAAATCCAACAGTG
>JAOTUT010000446.1 GCA_029863735.1 Ignavibacteria bacterium | reverse complement strand
TCTAGATAACCAAGCCAATCTCCAGATAAAATTTCTGAGAAATCTACTCCAATTGTAAAAGTTCAAATAGCCAAACCAATTAAATCTGAATCTCCCTTAGCTGATGTATCTCAAAATAAGAACGAAACATCTGTAGATGTAGAAACTTCGCCATCCAATGATTTGGAATCAACGAAAGATGCCTTGGTTGAAAAACAGAAATATGAGGCTATATCCTCTCCAATGGTATCGGCGAATCTGGATTCACTGTTAGCCAATATTGAGAAAACTGAAAATGATAAAAATCAAAAATCACATCCATTTACGCCCGATGAAATATCAAAGATTTTTGACAAAAGTAAAAATGCAACCGAATCTCAATCATTAAAAACAGCCCTTAGTTTTATTAATATAAGTGTAGAAGGAAATAGTATTATTATCAAAACCCCAACTCAGATATTCATTGATTTCATTAAACAAGAACTCCAACTGATCGAACAAATACACGATCATTTTCCAGGAAAGGATATAAAAATACAATTTGAAGTCAGTGAGGAGACATTTCCTGATTATGAGCCACCTAAAAAACCGAAAATGCTCACAACAAAAGAAAAGTATGATTTGTTAATCTCAAAGAACCCTAACTTTGAGAAATTAGTAAATGAATTCAAATTAAAAATATCGAATCAATAACTTTTTTGAAAAACCCTTTTTAATGAATGAAAAAGCAATCTGGTATCTTGAAAACATTGATGTTGGAGGAATTTTCTGCCCACAGAAATTAGGAGATAATATTCACGACGATCATATAAAAAAGATTGCCAAGAATGAATATGTGTATTTGCCTTCTGATTCAAGCGATAAGATTTTTTTTATCAATCAAGGTCGTATCAAAATTGGATCTTATGCTGATAATGGTAAAGAAATAACCAAAACGATAATTGGTCCCGGTGAAGTATTTGGAGAATTAGCAATGATTGGTGAAACAGAAAGAAGGGATTATGCATTGGCGCTCGAAGACACAGAAATTTGTGCGATTAGCACGCAAGAAATGAAATCTCTTATAAAAGACCATAGCTCCCTGAGTCTATTCTTTATGAAAATGATGGGTTCGAAAGTCATTGAAATGGAAAATCGTCTTGAGTCACTGGTTTTTAAAGACTCGAGAAGTCGAATTGTTGAATACTTGGTCGAATCGGTTAAGAAAAGAGGGCAACGTGTAGGATATGAATGGGTTGTCAGGAATTTTATTACTCATCAGGAAATTGCAAACCTGACAGCTACCTCAAGACAAACAGTTACGACAGTTCTTAATGAACTGCGAAATTGTGAAATACTCACTTTCAATCGAAAAAGATTGTTAGTCAGAGATTTGGATAAACTTACTGAGGAAATAAATTAAGTGTTTTACAGATTTATTATTAAACCTATCTTATTTACCATTTCTGCTGAGAAAGCACATCATATTAGCATTTCTTTATTTACCTTTTTGACCTCAGCCCCTCTTATTAGTTCTTTAATTAAATTCATATTCAAATACGAACATCCGCATTTGGCAAAGGAAGTTTTTGGTATTAAATTCCCTAACCCGGTTGGATTGGCTGCCGGTTTTGATAAGGAAGGTAAATACTATAAAGCCATGTCAGCTTTGGGATTTGGTTTTATTGAAATTGGAACTGTTACCCCTTTACCACAAAAAGGTAATCCTCAACCGAGGTTGTTTCGTCTTCCAAAAGATAAGGCTTTGATCAATAGAATGGGATTTAATAATGAAGGTGTTGAAGCAATGGTTAACCGGTTAAAAGCAGATAAAAAAAGAAAGGTTATAATAGGTGGAAATATCGGTAAAAACAAATTGACTGATAATGATAAAGCGAATGAAGACTACAAGATTTGTTTCGAAAAATTATATCCACATGTTGATTATTTCGTTGTCAATGTTAGTTCTCCAAATACACCTGACCTCAGATCCTTGCAAGACAAAATACCTCTTAATAATTTATTGGCTTTAATTTCTCAATTACGTTCTTCAAAAAATACATACAAACCAGTGCTTTTAAAAATTGCACCTGACCTCAATCACGCCCAGATCGACGATGTTCTTCAGATTGTTGAAATGCAAAAAATAGATGGCATAATTGCAACTAATACGACTATTTCAAGAGAAGGCCTTAAAAGTGATGAGAATATTATAAACGCACTAGGGAATGGAGGACTTAGCGGTCAACCTCTTCTCCACAAATCAATTGATGTGATAAATTACCTCAGGATGCAAAATAAAAGCATTCCAATCATCGGGGTTGGAGGTATTAATTCAACACAAGATG
>JAOTUT010000034.1 GCA_029863735.1 Ignavibacteria bacterium | reverse complement strand
AATTACGGAAATGAAACCAAGGCGGGAGACCCGGGTATTCAGTTAAAATACCAAATATTAAACAATAATAAATTTGCTGCAGCACTTGTGGGCAGAATACGATTTGATAATTCTTCCTCTCCAGGATACACTTTTTATGCTGTGCCTACTCTACAAACTAGTTTTGCCCAATTTGACTTAACTGCGGGCACTTCATTTATTAATAATTCGGATGAATATGATAATCTTTATTTCTATGCTTTGGCTATGTCACCCAAGATTGATCTGCCGATTGGAATTTTTGGTGAGATTTTTGGCGAATCTTTTTCCGGCAGTAATTCTCTTTACATAGATTTTGGAATCAGTTATCCCGTAACTGCTGATTTTGTACTTGATACAGGAATAACATTTGGATTAAATGAGAGTGCTGCTGATTGGATTTTTCAAATTGGACTTACGAAAACACTTTTCAAAATTTTATAATCAGTGAAAACAATCCTACTCCTGCGGTTCCATTCCGTAGCCTGCCCACTCCTCTTTTGCAGGACCGTATACACCGGGCACTTTCAAACCAGCAAGTCGCATCACAACTGTCAACTGTGCACGATGATGAATTTGATGATTGACTATAATTCCTAAGGTTTTTCCTCTCGCCCACTTTTCACCATACATATCGTCTTCCAGCTGAAGAGTCTCATCAGACCATTTTTCAGAAATTTCTTTTATCATAAAGTCTGAGGTTCTTTTGTATTCATCTAGGATTTCTTTTGCAGTTGAAGGGATGGGTGAAATATCATCCACTGTCTTAAAAGTTAATCCAGTACGATGAGCCATTTCTCCAACGGAAGTAATTATGTGCCAGGCAAGTCTGCCAGGTGTGCGGATTTGGTTATTGAATTTTACGGTGAGTGATTCATCACTCAAATTGCTGAGTACTTTTATTGTTGACTCAGATTCGTACTTCCAATCATCTATAAAGTCAGATAGTTTGCGGTACATAAATTCTCCCTTTTGTAATACCGTCACACTTCGACAAGCTCAGTGTGACATTACTTTTTGCACCTAAAAAGAATTGCGTAAGAAATTTCACAGAGTCAAGCGGTAAAAGAGAAATCCTGTTTGATTGAGCGAAGCGAGTGAGTTGATTTCTCTTAGCATAACGAAGTGAAATTTTAGCAAATATTTTTCAATGCATGCTTCTTTTGCTACTTTTCTTACGCTAAGAAAAGTAGAAGTAATTAATTAAGATTAGAAAGAATATCTTTCAACTTACTAAGATTCTCCTGCCAATCCCTCTGCTTTGTTCTTTCCTTTTTAACAACTTCTGCAGGTGCACCGCTAACAAATTTTTCGTTGGAGAGTTTCTTTTCAATACCCACGAGAGAACCTTCAAGACGGTTAATTTCTTTCTGTAATCGTTGTCTCTCAACATCAAGGTCAATCAATCCTTCCAGTGGAACATAAATCTCTGCAGATTTTACAATTGCAGAAGCGCTTGCTTTCGGTTTGGTAATGTTTTCACCAGCTTCGAGATTTTCAACCTTTGCAAGTTTCTTTATGTAATCAATCTGTCGTTCACTGACTTCATTTGATTTCAGCAAAACATTTATCTTTTTTGAAGGAGGAATGTTCATCTCACCACGGATATTTCTAATTGCGGTTACATTATTCACTACTGTTTCCATTTCTCTGTCAGCCTGAGGATTAATCAACTCCTTTTTCACTTTGGGAAATTCTGAAATGGAAATACTTTCGCCTTCTTTTCTTTCAATTATCAATTGCCAGAGTTCTTCAGTAACAAACGGCATAAATGGATGAAGCATCATCAGCATATTTTCAAAGATTGATAGTGCTCTTGTTAGTACTGCAGATTTTATTTCCTCGTTATCGCCGTATAACCTGTTCTTTATCATCTCAACATACCAATCACAGAAGTCATTCCAAACGAATGAGTAAATGATCTTCGTTGCATTGTTGATTTCAAAACTATTCATTGCGTTATTGAATTCTTCAAGAGTCTCATTGAAACGTGAGATTATCCATTCATCCGCAAAATCTATGTGAGAATCTTTCGGTTTATCATCAACTTTAATATTCTCAGCGTTCATCAGAAGAAATCTTCCGGCATTCCAGATTTTATTTGCAAAGTTTCTTCCGAAATCACATTTATCAGCGGAGAATAGTACATCCTGTCCAAGCGGGGCGAGGTAAAGAACAGTAAAGCGTAAAGCGTCTGCACCGTATTCTTTAATAACATCTAGGGGATCGGGAGAGTTGCCGAGAGATTTGCTCATCTTTCTTCCATGCATATCACGGATGACGCTTGTAAAGTAAACGTGACTGAAAGGAATGTCTTTCATAAAATGCATACCAGCCATTATCATCCTAGCAACCCAGAAGAAAATTATATCCGGTGCAGTTACAAGAATCGAAGTTGGATAATAATATTTTCTCTCCTCTTCAGTTCTGAAAATTGCATGAGCCCAAAGCCAGCTAGAAGCCCACGTATCTAGCACATCTTCATCTTGTTTTAAATTAGTCGAGCCACAGTGCGGGCATTTTTCAGGCGGATCAACTGATACTATCGGTTCTTTGCATTCCAATTTACAATGATCGTCACCGACACAATACCAAACAGGAATTCTGTGTCCCCACCAAAGCTGCCGTGAAATGCACCAGTCGCTTATGTTCTCCATCCAGTGGAAATAAGTTTTCTCCCAGTGTGCAGGATAAAATTTTACTTTTCCTTTTCTCACCACATCAAGTGCCGGCTTTGCAAGCTCATCCATTTTCATAAACCACTGCTCGGAGAGATACGGCTCAATCGGAACACCGCCTCTTTCGGAGTAACCGACTTTGTTCTGGTAGTCTTCAATCTTTTCCATCAAACCGTTTTTCTCAAACCACTCAACGACTTTCTTTCTTGCTTCAAATCTATCTAGTCCTCGTAGCCATTCGGGAACATTTTCATTTGTTGTTGCATCTGCATTAAATATGTTTACAGTTGCAAGTTTGTTTCGCTGACCCATATCGTAATCATTTACATCGTGCGCGGGAGTAACTTTAACTGCACCTGTTCCGAATTCCATATCAACATATTCATCTGTAAAAATCGGAATCTCTCTGTCAACAATCGGAAGCTTTACTTTTTTGCCGATGAGTTCTTTGTATCGTTCATCATTCGGATTTACAGCAACACCTGTATCACCAAGCATTGTCTCGGGTCGTGTTGTTGCAACTATAATTAACTTGTCTGTTCCAATTACAGGATAACGAAAGTGCCAAAGTTTTCCGTTTACAGTTCTGTAAAGAACTTCTTCATCTGAAATAGCCGACTTGTTTGCGGGATCCCAATTTACCATCCTGTAGCCGCGGTATATTTTTCCTTCTTTGTAAAGATCAACGAAGGCTTTTATCACTTCGAGGTAGTAGTCGTCATCCATTGTAAAGCGTTCGCGGTTCCAGTCGCAGCTTACCCCCAGCTTCTTCAACTGCTGAATGATTATTCCGCCGTATTCTTTCCTCCACTCTTGGCAATGCTTAAGAAATTCTTCACGACCGATTTTATATTTATCAATCCCCTTCTCTTCAAGGAACTTTGTTACTTTTGTTTCTGTGGCAATTGATGCGTGGTCTGTCCCCGGAACCCAGCAGGAGTTGTAGCCCTGCATTCTTTGCAGCCGGGTATAAACATCCTGAATTGTGTTGTTGAGGATGTGTCCCATCGTAAGCATCCCGGTAATATTCGGCGGAGGAATTGCAATTGTGAACGGTGGTTTGTCATTTGGCTCCGAGTGAAAGAGCTTGTTATCGAGCCAGTATTTGTACCACTTATCCTCAGTTTTTGAAGGATCGTATGCTTTTGGGATTTCTGAAAATTTCGTTTCTGACATTGATTCTTAGTTGTTAAAATGAAGTGCAAATATAAGGAAAATTGAGAAGTAGAGGAGAAAAGAAATGGAACACAGAGGACGCAGATTGAACTGATTCACACAGATTTAAATTAGCAATTATCTTTCACACCTCACTTTGCCAGCAGGTCTGAGTCATCATTGTTTCGTCCTTTATTAATCCTCAATCAAATAAAGATAATTCGGGATTTTAATCTGTACACCGTGATATAACCCTTCGAGGTCCGACCATTGATCTCCGACTGTTCCGATAATTTCGTAACCATTTTCTGTTAACCAAATTCGTTTGCTGCTTTTAAATTCAAGTGCTTTCATTTTCTTTTCATCACCTATTTGAGTAATTAGTGTGTCAAAAACAGTATATCCAGCGTTCTTAAGATTTTGAAATGTAACTTCATACTCTGGAAAATTTCTGCCGGTAAGGAAAATTATTTTTGCACCTTTAGCTAAAAGAAAATCATATAACTCTTTTATCTTAGGAATTGCAGGTGCTTTCATTTCCGCATTCCATTTCTTATTCATTTCATACACATATCCAAAACCCATTTGTTCAGCTAGTCCGTAATTATCAAGTGCTGTTTCATCTACGTCAAATATTACAACCGAATTATTTTTAATATCCATTTGATCAAATTCAATTTTTGCTTCAGATATCACCCCATCAAGTTCCCTATCAAACATTCCTGATTCGTAGTATTGTTTTACCTCTTCTCTGGCTAGAGAAAGGTTGACGGGTTTATCGTTTTTATCGCAGGCGAAAAAAAGAGCTAGAGAAAGAGAAAGAATAAGAGTATGTGTGAGAAAAGGTTTCATTTCTATTTTCCAAAAAAGAAAATTAATGGCCGCTCGAGTCGTTTAGCCCATTCGGATTCGTTGTGCGCTGCCCCGCGGGCGTAAAAATAATCCAGATCTGTTCCAATAACGTAACCAAGCAGTGTTAACTTGCAGAACATTTTCTGTCCGCGTATCAAGCCATCTTCTCCGTGATCAATATAAAATTTAATATGCTTCTTTGGACCAACGTACTCATCAATCATCTTAAAAACTTTTTCATTATTATAGTAAAAAGAACTCGACATACATCCTGCCATTGAAAAGACTTCAGGATGTTTCCAGCTTATAATGAATGACGCCAATCCACCCATAGATGAACCTATTATTGCAGTATTCTTGTTGTCAGATAGCGTTCTGTATTTTGTATCGACAAAGGCCTTGAGTTCTTCTATTATAAATTTCAGATATTTCTCACCTTTTTTAGTATCACTGTATTCTTCAAGTCGCTCGCTTGTATTAGAAATTCCAACAACTATGATTTCTTTGATTTTGTATTCTTTAATAAGCCTTGTTATAGTTTCATCAACCTGCCAGTCCTTACCAGCAAAAGAGGTTTTGGGATCAATCAGGTTTTGGCCATCTTGCATATACAGAACAGGATAAGTCTTTGAAGGATTGATTTCATAACCGGGAGGCAGCCAGACAAAAAAGTCAAGTTTTTTATCCATGTTTTTGGAATAAATCTCCCGATGAAATTCTACGTTTCCAATTACAGCTTCGGAATCGGTTCTTTTCTTCTTTCGGAATTTTCTTTTTCTTTTAAATAAAGCCATTTACTCCATTTTTAATAAAATTATAGAATATAAAACATAAAAATAACCATCATCGACCGATTATTGAAAATTTTTCAAATGTGCTGATTGGCATTTCAATTTATTTTTATAACAATTAGTAAAGGCAAATTATAGATTATTTGCCCAAATTTGTAGATTTTAGAGGTGTTCATTAATAAAATTTTTACAACTGAAAGAATTATGGCGATAATTAAACCATTCAAAGCGCTAAGACCAACCAAAGAAAAATCACAACTTGTTGCAAGTGTTCCTTACGATGTAGTTAACAGAGAAGAAGCAAAGCATTTTGCTGAAGGAAATCCACTTAGTTACCTGCACATTACAAGATCTGAAATTGATTTGCCCGATATAAAAGATGTTTACTCGAAGGAAGTTTACTTAAAAGCAAAAGAAAATTTAAACAGAATCATTAAAGATGCCCCACTGAAAATTGATGACAAACCCGGTTTTTATCTTTATAGGTTGATAATGGACGGAAGAGCACAGACTGGTATTTGTGCAACTTTTTCTGTTGATGATTATGATAGTGATGTGATTCTGAAACATGAAAAAACAAGAAAAGTAAAAGAGGATGATAGAACAAATCACATTGTAACAACTGAAGCACAAACAGGGATTGTATTCTTAACTTACCGAGGAATAAAGACTGTTAATGAAGTTGTTGATAAAACGATGAATGAAGTAAAACCTGAATATGATTTTGCTGCGCCGGATGGCATTCAGCATACAGTTTGGATTGTTCCTGAAAACTTTAATCAAACCATCATCGGCGAGTTCAAAAAAATTAACAAGCTTTACATCGCTGATGGTCATCACAGAGCAAAAAGCGCAAGTCGTGCAAGAGAAGAGAAGAAAAAAGCTAATGTGAATCATAAAGGAGATGAAGAATATAATTATTTTGTGGCCGTTCTCTTTCCGGCGGAACAGTTAAAAATTCTTCCCTATAACCGCGTTGTTTTTGATTTGAATGGATTAGGCAAAGATGATTTTCTGAATGAAGTAAGTGAAAAGTTTGAAGTAAAGCCAACTAACGAAAAGAAGCCAAAAACTAAAAACAGCTACTGTATGTATCTCCATAAACAATGGTATCATCTGAAATCAAGGGATTCAGTACTTGCTAGTTTGTCATTAGAAAAATCTTTTGGGGAAAAATTGGATGTCAGCATTCTCCAAAACTTTTTACTCAATCCTGTGCTTGGAATTGATGATCCACGAACGAACACACGAATAGATTTTATCGGTGGGATTCGCGGTACAAAGGAACTTGAAAAGTTAGTTGATGCAGGTAAAGCTGCAGTAGCATTTTCACTTTATCCTGTTGGACTTGATGACCTGATGAATATTTCAGATGCTGGAGAAGTTATGCCGCCAAAGTCAACCTGGTTCGAACCAAAATTAAGAGATGGACTATTAACTCATTTAATCTGAAATTAGTGAATTCGTGGCTGTTAATTTCACCAATTAGACACTAAGGACACAAAGAATCACAAAGAATCACAAAGAATCACAAAGAATCACAAAGAAATATATTTAAAAGGAAATATCATGGAAAAAAGAATTTATAATTTTAGTGCAGGTCCGGCAATAATACCGGAAGAAGTTTTGCTGGAAGCACAAAAAGATTTGTTCGCACTACCCGGTGTAGGAATGTCAATAATGGAAATAAGCCATCGTTCTAAAACGTATGACGCTATTCATTCCGAAGCAAAGGCAGGGTTAAAAAAGCTCCTCAACATCCCCGATGATTACTCAATCTTGTTTCTTCAGGGTGGTGCAAGTCTTCAGTTCTCAATGATCCCGCTAAACCTGATGCCACCAAAGAATAAAGCCGATTATATTTTAACAGGCAGCTGGTCAAAGAAAGCAATTAAAGAAGCCAAGAGAGTCGGAACGGCAAATATCGCTGCAACTACAGAAGAAGGTGAAAGCGATAAAAAATTCTTCAAGAGAATTCCGAAGCAGAGCGAACTCAAGCTTGATCGTGATGCAGCTTATGTTCACTTTACATCAAACAATACAATCTTCGGCACACAATGGCACAAAGAACCCGAAGTCGGAAACGTTCCGCTTGTTTGTGATGCATCTTCTGATATTCTTCACAAAAAAATTGATATGAAAAAATACGGTTTGATATATGCGGGTGCACAGAAAAATATGGGTCCCTCGGGAGTTACGCTTGTAATAATCAGAAAAGATTTAGTTGAAAGAAGTCAGGACACACTGCATACAATGTTGAATTACAAAACTCATGTTGATAATGACTCGCTATATAATACTCCTTCCACATTCGGTATTTATATAATTATGCTTGTAACACGATGGCTTATAAAGCTTGGTGGCTTGGATAAAATGTATGAAATCAACAAACACAAAGCAGGCTTGCTTTACAAATGTATTGATGATAGCGGCGGTTTCTACAAAGGTCACGCTGAAAAAGACAGCCGTTCGCAAATGAATATAACTTTCAATCTTGCAACACCGGAAATGGAAAGGAAACTTATCGATGAGACTACCAAAGCTGGATTCAACGGATTGAAAGGTCATCGCTCTGTTGGCGGTTTGCGTGCTTCAATCTACAACGCATTCCCAACCAAAGGTGTGGAAGATCTTGTAACCTTTATGAAAGATTTCCAGAAGAAAAACGGGTAGAATAGTTAAGTGCTTCTAAATGTTCTGTGTGTCCCTTCCTGACGGCAGGCAGGTTAGTTGTTAGACTATTATTTACCACTAAGGTACTAAGAGCACAAAGTCTCACTAAGAAAAACAAGAAAGAATGAAATGAAGAAAGTAGTATTCGTATGTTTTGTTTTGTTTGCTGTAATTTCCTGCAGTAAAAAGGAGGAAGTTAAATTTGAAGCTTTCAGTCCTGAAGCTTTCGCTTACGATATTGGCGATAGCTGGGAAATAAATGCAACTGTAAACGTGAAAGGGTTTGTGAAAAAAGAAGTTGGTGATGATTTATCGGCTTCTCTTGAATTTACAGTCGATATGATTGGTCCTGATAGTTTAACTGTAACAAATATTTTTAGCGATTCGAAAGAAGTGACAAGTAGCGAACTAATTGATGTGCAACTTGAGGCGCAATTTGAACTCGATTATAACTCTCCCGAAGGTTTATACAAAATCAACTTAAATGTTACTGATATAAATTCAGGTGAGGTAACTTCAGCTCAAGCTGAATTTGAATTGAAGAAGTAACCAACAGGATTAGTCTGTAAGTTCTTCCGGAGGAATCAACTTTCTGCCGGCGAAACCGGTTTCCATTTCGTGATAGTACATTATATCTTCTTCATCAGTTCTCCAGCAAAGGAAAACTTCCTTCCCGTCTATGATAGAAGGAAAGTCAACCAGCCCGATTGAGAAATTCCAGTCTTTAAAAAAGCAACCTATTTCTTCAAGCTCCTGCATAAAGCTTTCAACATTATCGGCAAGCTTTTGTATGCGCGGATCGTTCTCCACTTTTCCGCCTATCTCATCTGCGATCAGACGCATTTCCCTGCTGGTATCGAGAATATCTTTCACAATCTTCCTTACAAGAGGTAAAGTTTTTTTGGCTTCCGAAGGTGTGAAATATTTTAAATCTGTAGTCATTCAAGTACTAATAAATTATTGGTATTAAAGTTAAAACATAATTCAATGAAAAAAAGTTTAATAATTTAGTATCCAACACTTCATAAATTGAAAGCCTGGACAAATTGTTCAAAAGGAAGAAGTGATTACCAAGTTTGATAAAATAATCCTTAGATTACTTGCTGGTTAACATAGGTCTCAAAATACTGCACGTTTTTGGGCTGATATTGAAGAGGCTTTTTAAGTTCGTCTTAGCATAATTATTGCTGTTATTATCCAAATTTACAACAAATACCTCTGAAATAAATATTCAAGAAAGGAATTTGATATGAGGAAAATTCTACAGGCTTTGATTCTATTTCTGGCTATTCAAAGCATATCCTTCAGTCAGACGCCAACTATTCAAACAATTATCAATCAAACAAATATTGATTCGCTAACATATTTTGTTGAAGAATTATCTGGTGAAGTACAAACAATAATTGGCGGTACGCCATATACTATAGTTTCTAGACGCTATAATCATGCCGGTAATGATATGGCAGCAAATTATATCAAGCAAAAACTCGAGAGTTATGGCTTTCCAACTTATGACCAAACTTTTGGCACGGGCGGTGGTAGAAATGTTTATGCTGTTCAATTGGGGACTCAATATCCAAATAAAAAGTATATTATTTGCGCCCACTATGATGATTTTACGTATAGCGGAACTGTTGTTCCCGGTGCAGATGATAACGCCAGTGGAACAGCTGCTGTTCTTGAAGCAGCTAGAATTTTTAGGAACTATAATTCCAAGTACACGTTAATTTACGCTCTATGGGATGAGGAGGAACGTGGACTATACGGAAGCACTTATTACGCACAACAGGCTGCACTTGCTGGTGATTCAATTATGGGTGTTATTAATCTTGATATGATAGCTTACGATTCAAATAGTGATAATATCGCAGAGATTCATACGCGACCAATTGCTAATTCAATTACTTTGAAAGATGAAATGTTATCAATAAATACTCTTTACAATATTGGATTAACACTGCAGACAATTAACCCTGGTGCAACATACAGTGACCATGCTTCTTTCTGGTATAATAATTTCGGTGCGATTCTATTAATTGAATACGACTACGACTTTAATCCATACTATCACTCCGCTAGTGATTTAATTCAATAT
>JAOTUT010000444.1 GCA_029863735.1 Ignavibacteria bacterium | reverse complement strand
CAAGTTTTTTAGCAAGTTCTAAACGGTACGGATTCAGATCTGTAATTACAACATTTCTTGCTCCTGAATGTTTTACAATTGCTGCAGCCATGATTCCAATTGGACCGGCTCCAGTAATTAGAACATCTTCACCGAGCACATCAAACGATAAAGCAGTATGAACAGCATTACCAAGTGGATCAAATATGGAAAATATTTCTTTTGGAATTTTTGGATCACAATGCCAGATGTTGGAAACAGGAATGACGAGATACTCGGCGAAACAACCGGGACGATTTACTCCAACTCCTTTTGTATTCGGACAAAGATGACCTCTTCCTTCACGGCAATTTCTGCAATGGCCACATACGATATGTCCTTCACCACTTACCAACTCTCCAATTTTAACATCCTGAACATTTTCGCCAAAAGCTTCGATAGTACCAACATATTCATGCCCCACGTGCATAGGAATAGGAATAGTTTTCTGTGCCCAATCATCCCAGCTGTAAATATGAATATCTGTTCCACAAATAGAAGTCTTATGAATTTTAATCAAAACATCATTTGGTCCGTATTCAGGAACTGGAACTTCGTCCATCCAAATTCCTGGTTTTGCGTATTTTTTTACAAGAGCTTTCATCATTTTCATTTTATTACCTTTCGAGAAATGAAATTGAGGAGTTTCACTTTTAAAAATGTACTAAGAAATTATAAATACGTTTTAAACTTAGATATTGGGTAAGTAAACAACAATAAATATCTGTTGTTATAATATGTATGGCGGGAGCTTAATCTTTTACTAAATTATTGAAAACAAGGCAAAATCAAATTTGCCAAGCAGGTTTTTTTTGCTTTCCAATTCTTCATGTTTTTTATCAACCCAATCCAGGTTAATTCCATTTTCCTTTGCAGTTTCTTTTAGCCACTTAATTTCGTCTCCAATAACAGAATCGTCGGAGAGTGCAAGCTTAAGTCCGTCCTCTATAAAAGATTTGGCAATGTCCGGATTAGAAAATTTTATTGGTTCCTCAGTTATATATTTGTTTTCTAGAAGATGTATGATGGTTTCTTCGAAAAAATCTGATGAAAATCCAAGACGTATAGCAAGCTTTTTAATAATTATTATTTCTGATTCTACTAATTGATTATCTTTTCTAGCAGTAATCAGCAAACCCTTTAGGTAGTTGCTACGATCTAGTTGGGGAATATCCAAGATTTCCTCTCATTGGTTTGATTTGTATCAAAACTAATTAATTTGATTTGATAAAAAAATATATTTACAGATACACTCAAACATAATACCATAACATCTGGCAATAATTTAAATAGTGAACTTCTGAATCAGTAAGTGACAAATGGCTTTATTAAAGGCTTTAACGGATCGCCAAACTTGATTAATAAAATTATTTTTTGATTTTTACGTATTGATAGATCTTATTTACCGTTCTCAAACTCAATTTTACCGGTCACAAATATTGCTCTCCAAATTAAGAATCGCATACTACTACTCATGTCATAATTTCAATTTCTTTATTTTAATTAAGTGAATATCATTTCAATTAACGAAAGACCTATACAAATGGCAAGAATAATCTTCTTTTATGTTATCTTGATTTTTTCTGTTTGGTTATTTCCACAGCAGGAAGACTTAAACTGGGAAACTTATTTTGAAAAATCGAATTTTATTGCAACACCTGATTTTTATGAAACAATTAAATACTTTAACCAGTTGGCAGATTATTCCGATGATGCACGATTCTTAATAAATTATCAATCCCCCAAGGGTAGAGATATGGGCTTTTTAATTGTATCGAAGAATGAAAATTTTTTATCAAAGTTCAGAAGCAAACCGTTGGTATTAATAATTAATGGAATTCATGCCGGCGAAATTGAAGGCAAGGATGCTTCAATGCTTCTGCTGAGAGAAATATTAGTTTCGAAAGAAAAAGAATATCTGCTTGACAGTTTAAATATTATAGTTGTTCCCATTTTTAATGTTGATGGACATGAAAGAAAAAGTAAATATAATCGTATTAATCAGAATGGACCTGAAGAAATGGGTTGGAGAACAACAGCACAAAATCTGAATTTGAATCGGGATTGGATGAAGGCAGACGCACCAGAAATGAAATGGATGCTTTTGCTATTAAAACAATATCAGCCGGATTTTATTATTGATACTCATACTACCGATGGTGCAGATTACCAATATACAGTTACTTATTCTGTCGAATGGTCTAAAAATATTTATCAGCAAACCGGAATATGGTTAAACAATAAATTTATTCCTTATCTTGAGAAAAATGTAGAGGGAAAAGGATTTCTTA
>JAOTUT010000443.1 GCA_029863735.1 Ignavibacteria bacterium | reverse complement strand
CATTTACAACTTTCCAAACATGTTGCTCTTCTTGCTGAGCAATTACAGAAACATATCCGATAAAAACGAGGAAAATAGTTTTAACCATAGCAAAAAATTTCCTTTAATCTTTGAATACAAGATAAATAAAACCTCTCGAATCAAAAATGAAGAAAACCAGCAGCCTAATTAAATCCAGTAGCCGAAAAAGTACTAGTTTTGTAATTTTTATACTAAACTTTTACTCACTTACAGATGGGTTCGTCTTTGTTCAGCGAGCTATCAAAAAGAAAAGGTAAATCCTTGGAAATTTTTGTTTATTCTAATGATTGAGAAGAGACAATTGACTTTTCTCAATAGTTGGAAACTATCATATAAGATATTGTTTAAATCACTTGAATTCACATAGTAATTAATAAGTGGGATTGGTGTGATTGTTGAAATAAAACGCGTATAGCCTCCTTAGTACAAAGGAGAGCCATCTGGTACAAAATATTGTTGTGCTCTCCTTTGTTTTTTTTTAGGTATTGTGTAAATAGTAGTGGTAAAAAAATAAAATTTTTTTTGGAGGGATCATGTTTATCAGAATCTTAGTTACTCTCATTAGCTTACCTTTCTTTTTCATTTCTGCTCAAACAGAACATGGCTTCATTGGAGCAAATTCATGCGGAATGTGCCATAAATCTGAAAAACAAGGCAGTCAGCTTTCTATCTGGCAAAACAGTAAACACGCTCAGGCTTATAACGCTCTGAACACAGACAAAGCAAATGAAATAACTAAATCAAAGGGATTTAAAACTAAAGCAGCTGAAACGCCTGAATGTTTAAAATGTCACGCATCAGGATATAATGTCGATGCTAAATTAATTGGCAAAAAATTTAAAGTTGAAGACGGCGTTCAGTGCGAAACTTGTCATGGTGCTGGTGCAGATTACAAAAGCAAAAAAGTAATGGAAAACCTTGAAGAAGCCATTGCAAACGGGCTTATAGTTCCAGAAAAAATTGAAGATTTCTGTATTGGATGTCATAACGCTGAAAGTCCTACACACGTCGAATTTAATTTCGAGGAAATGTGGGCGAAAATAAAACATCCGGTTCCACAAAAATAGTATTCACTCATCATTTAGATAGATGAAAAAACTTCTACTGTTTCTTTTGGCAAGCGGATTTCTTGCCACTACATATGCACAAAGTTTTAATGGAAGATTTTCTAGCTCTATTTATACATTCGAGCGCCAAGATACCTTAGGTACAGCTTATATGCAGGCAAGAACTTTTCAGATGCTCACCTTTAATTTCGGCAAAGATAATATTTGGCTTAGATCATCATTCAATCTTGAATACGATGTTGCAAATAAACAGATTGATGATCCGAGATTCAGAACATATAATTTATATGTTGATGTTCAAAATCTTTGGAATGTAGTATCAATGAAATTAGGTCGTCAGCCGCTATACAGCAGTATAGCTGGTGGAGTTTTTGATGGGGCAACTCTGGGTATTAACTACTCAGGATATAAACTACTTGGGTATTATGGAGCTAACGTTCCGGCGTATCAAGCCTGGGAAGTCGCAGATTTCTCAAGCAATAATTTTGTTGCAGGTGGTGAGTTTTCAGTTTATGCTTTAATGGATTGGCGCTTTACTGCAAAGTATATCAATAAAAATTTTCCGAGCCAGTCTTATCAAGCAATAAGATTAGATCCTGAACTTAACCCAATAAGCGTTCTTATCGAAAATGAATCCAACCAGTACGAATTCCTTTCGGGTGAAGTTTCATATTACAAGAAAAAATTATATAACATTAATGCCAGGTATAGTTATGATCTGAATTATAATACAACTTCCAGAGTTGAATTATCTGGCAGATATGAAGACATAAAAGATTTGGGACTTTCTCTATATTACAATTATCAGGAGCCGATGGTAAGATACAACTCAATCTTTTCAGTATTTAATTTTGCGAATACCTGGGAAATTGAAGCTGGTGCTGATTATTTAATAAGTAATAAATATACCGTCATCGGAAAGTTTGCAAATGTGACTTATCAGGGTGAAACTTCTCAAAGAGTAACCCTTGGTCTAAAGTCACAATATGGAACTCTAATAGCAAGAAAGAATTTTGGTTATGCAGGTGAGATGGACGCCATTTCTTTTTATACAGCATTCGCTACATTAGAAGGGCTTATCACACCATCTCTAGGTTTCTCATACACACATTACAAATTAACACCTGATGATAACTATAACCAAGTAACTTCACTTTTAGCTGGTTTTAATTACAGGCCACTTAGAATGTTGTCATTTGATTTGCAGGGGCAATATTTGAATAATAA
>JAOTUT010000442.1 GCA_029863735.1 Ignavibacteria bacterium | reverse complement strand
TCAACCTGGGACTATTCCAACGAGATATAAACGTAGTATGGGATTTAGCCCCGCACGATTTATCTATAATGACCTATTTATGTGAGCACCGAAAGGTAAAAGCCCTCACCGCAAATGGAATCGCTAATTTTAATGGTAAAGAAAATCTTGCTCACATATGCATTTACTTTGAAGATAACTGTTTTGCTCATTTTCATGTTAACTGGGTATCACCGGTTAAAATAAGAAGAATTATTATTGGGGGCGATAAAAAAATGCTTGTCTACGATGACATGGAGAACTTTGAAAAGATTAAAGTATATGACAGCAGAGTTGAATTTACATCAGCCGAAAAAATACATGAAGCACTTGTGCAATACAGAATCGGTGATATGTTTTCTCCAAAAGTTAACCAGACTGAGGCACTTGCTCTTGGTGCACAGGAGTTTATATCTGCAATCAAAGAAAACAGAACACCTTTAACTAGCGGTAAAGACGGTCTTGAAGTAGTGAGACTTTTAGAAGCTACAGACATATCTTTAGCAAATATGGGGAAGATCGTTGAATTTGATAGTATGCTGGTAGAATAGCTAGCTATCACTTAGAAAAAACCTGCCAATTAAATGAATACTCACACTTTTTAGACGCACTATTCAAAAAAAATTGTAACTTTTCCTATACGTAATTTTATAGGAAAGTATTGACTTCACTTTTACTTAAAACTCTAATAAATGGAATTAAAAATGAGTAAACAAAATATTAACAACGTTAAGCTTGGCAAGGACGTAAAAATCTACGACTTCGTTAATCTCTATGGTTGTACTATAAGTGACGGTACCAAAGTAGGGACATTCGTAGAGATTCAAAAAAATGCATTCATAGGAAAGAATTGTAAAATCTCTTCTCATACTTTTATCTGTGAAGGAGTGCATATTGAAGATAACGTTTTTATTGGTCACAATGTTACTTTTATAAATGACAAATTACCCAGAGCAACTAATATAGATGGATCGATACAAACAGACTCCGATTGGAAAGTTGTTGAGACTTTTATTAAAAAAGGTGCTTCGATAGGTTCTTCTTCAACTATAATGTGCGGTATAACTATAGGTGAAAATTCGATCGTTGGCGCTGGTGCTGTTGTTACAAAAGATGTTCCATCTAATTCTATAGTCGCAGGAGTTCCTGCTAAGGTAATTAAGAATTTAAAGTGATAATAAAAAACCGGATGAGTTATCCGGTTACCAATAAAAATCTTATGTTATGTCTCGCTTAGGTAAAAAGCTTCACCAGAAAATATATCAAAGAGAAGAAGTAAATTAATCCGATTATAAATTTGATTTTTCCAGCCAATTTCCTCTTAATCGCAAAGCTAAGATTTCCTTTTACAGTATCTTGATTGAGTTCATTGTTTAGTTCTCCCAAGAATAAATCATCATTATTGTTTCGCTTTAAAGCAGATAATCCATCTGCGAGAGGGTAATTGAGTTGGCTCATTTTGTATTTTTTACAATTATTTAATGGACTATTTCACTATAATTGAATAATAATTATACCATTTACGATGGTATGTAAATAGCTAATAAAGTGTACAACTACCCCCTAACCTGTAGAATTTACCGGTAAGAATAAATGTTATACTTACATATACAGTTAGAACTCGGATTCAAAAAAAGAGCCTATTCTTCTGGAACAATCTCTATTCTACGGTTTTTACTTCTTCCTTCCTCGGTATCATTACTATCTATAGGGAAATTACCTCCCATTCCAAAGACCTGGAAGTTTTCACGTTTTAAACCACCAAAGAAAGTGAAATATTCGAGTACAGCTTTGGCCCGATCAAGTGACAAATTTCTCAAAAATCTTTTACTTCCATTAGAATCCATATGTCCTTCAATTCGCCAGCTTTTATCAGGAAACTGTTGAAGCTGAGATATTACCTGGTCTAAATACTTCTTCCCTTCAACTTTAATCATTGCTGAATTTGGTGAAAAAATTTCATCAGCTATTAAGTTAAACTTATCTTCTGTAACTAATTCGCTTTTAGCTTCTGGACATCCATCTTCATCCTCAAAACCTTCAAAATCTTCTGCCTCATTTGGACACTTATCGTTTATATCTAAAATACCATCTGCATCGTTATCTAAGTCCGGACAACCATCTGTATCTTCAAAACCATCAAAATCTTCAGGTTCATTAGGGCATTTATCGTTGATGTCCAAGATACCATCTGCATCGTTATCAAAATCTGGACAACCATCTTCATCTTCAAAACCATCAAAATCTTCAGGTTTATCAGGGCACAGATCGTCAGATCCCTTTAAATTATCCCCATCA
>JAOTUT010000441.1 GCA_029863735.1 Ignavibacteria bacterium | reverse complement strand
TACCAACGAAAGGGCCGCTTAAGGATTTTCTCTTTGTAAGTGTGCATGAAATAAGTTCATTTAATTATATTTTTCGGTCAAATGATGACGGTGCAAGCTGGCAGCAAATGAATTTTTCAGATCCTTGGTATCTGATACAGGATTTCACAAGTACTTCCGATGGTGTTATTTACATTGGTTTTGTAGATACAACACCTCATAGCAATGGTGGTGCAGTATTTAAATCGGAGAATCTAGGTTATGATTGGATATCAGCTGGTTCAAATGCAATTACTTCATCTCTCAGTTTAGATAATAATGAATATGTTTATGCTGGAACAGGAGCTGGGTGGTCGGGAAGTTGTCAGGGAATTATCCGTACAACAAATAGTGGTTCTAGTTGGGAATCATTCAATTCTGGATTACCTCAAGGAAGTTGTGGACACGTTTTGGCCTGCAATTCTGGAGGTATCTTGTTTACTGGTACTGAAACAGGTGTTTATAGAACTATTGAAAGCACAACAGATATTAATGAATATGAAGAAGTTATCCCCAGCGAGTTTGCATTATATCAAAACTACCCCAACCCATTTAATCCTTCAACGACAATCAAATATCAACTTCCTCAAAGCGGAAAAGTAACACTTAAAGTTTATGATATTCTGGGTGAAGAAATTAGAACTCTTGTAAATGAGGGAAAAGCTGCAGGAAATTATGAAGTTAACTTTGATGCTTCGGTATTAAAGAGCGGAGTTTATTTCTATTCATTGCAGACAGAAAGTTTCCGAGATACAAAAAAGATGATTCTCATTAAGTAGATTCAGTTAATACTCACATGCTTTAGCATAAGCCTTATGTAGCCGCTTTGAATATTCCTCAAAAGAAATTTCTGTTGCACCGAACATTTTTAAGTGCTCGGTCATATACTGCACATCGAGAAGAATAAAATCTTTTTCTTTCAAATGTTTCAGCAAGGCAACAAGTGCTGCTTTGGATGCCTGCGATACTTTCGAGAACATACTCTCACCAAAGAACGCACCGCGGAAGGTAATCCCGTAAAGTCCGCCGACAAGTTTTCCATCTTTCCACGTTTCAACTGTATGAATGTGTCCGCGTTTTTTTAATCTTCTGTAAGCATCTATTAGTTCTTCAGAAATCCAGGTTGATTCTCTGTTGGAACAACCTTCCAAAACTCCTTCAAAGTCAGTATCAAATCTTATCTCGAAATTTTGTTCATCAATTGCTTTTTTAGTAGTTCGCGGAATGTTGTAATTATCAAGAGGGATGATCGTTCGTATATCCGGCAAGTACCAATTAATATTTCCTGTCTCTGCATCAGCCATTGGAAAAGCTCCGCTGGCATAAAGGCGTATCATATTTTCAGGCTTCAGCAGCTCTTTCGGATCAAATCTTTCTTTACTATTCACAGCTGATTTTTCTTATCATTACTCTTCAAACATAATTATTAAGCCGGTTTCACTCAAATGTATTTTGGTTTGATAGTTGTATCATTAACCAAAATATCTTCAATAATTATTATTTAAAGAGATAACTGTCATTTTGAGTTCATTTCAGAACCTAAACTGAAGACCCTGAAACAGGTTCAGGGTGATAATAAGTTAATCGTTTTATTTGCGAGGATAGGTGCTTAAGTTTGTATTCATTTTTTTGATTCTGTTTAGTAAAACAATCTCGATATGACTAAAAAAATTGCTGTAGTTGCACTTGGTGGTAATGCATTATTAAGAGGTAATGAGCTGGGAACTATCCAGCAACAGGAGAAAAATACGTACGATACCTGCGTTCATTTAATTAAACTTATTAAAGACGGATATGAACTGGTAATAACTCACGGCAATGGTCCTCAGGTTGGCAATATTATGCTTAGGAATGAAGCTGGTTATAAAGAGTACAAAATACCACAGATGCCTATTGATATTTGTGTTGCCGATTCACAGGGTGGAATCGGATATATGATAGAAAGACAGATAAAAAATATTCTCCGCGAATTCAAAATCAGGAAAAATGTTGTTACTATAATTACACAGGTAGTTGTCGATAAAAATGACCCGGCTTTTAATGATCCAACAAAACCCGTTGGTGGATATTATCTTAAAGAAGAAGCGGAGTTGCTGGCAAGAGCTAGAGGATTAATATTTAAGGAAGATCCAAGGAAAAGGGGCTGGCGAAGAGTTGTTCCTTCCCCCGAACCAAAAGAGATTGTTAATAAAAAAACTATTCGTGATCTTGTTAAGCGGGGCAACATTGTAATTGCTGCTGGCGGCGGCGGTGTACCGGTTTACAGGGATGAGAAGAAAAATTTGGTAGGTGTTGAGGCTGTAATTGA
>JAOTUT010000440.1 GCA_029863735.1 Ignavibacteria bacterium | reverse complement strand
AAAAATGCAATTTGATATTCTATTTTAAAAGACTGAGTTCGTATTCCGCATTTTTTTTATAGGTGGGATCGCTTTTAGCCTTCTCAAACATTTCTTTTGCTTTCGAATTATCGCCTTTACCCTTATAAGAGACACCCATATAGAAATAAGGACCACCAATTGTAATCTTTGATTTATATTTTAGTGCGTTCTCGGAAGCCGAAATAGATTTATCCCATTCACCTAGTTCAGAGTATAGCTGAGCTAATTTTAAATAAGCAGCATCAGAATTATTATATTCAATGGCTTTATTTAGGTACTCAATCGCTTTTGTTGAATTTGCATTACTGATTTCTTTTTCACCTAATTTTCCGTAAGTAAGAGAAATATTTTTCTTAAACTTCTTCTGAGTACTTGCATCTTTTGCGAGCTCAAGACCTTTCTCAAAATTACTTACGGCATTTGAATAATCCCCCAAAGAAAAAAAGGTACCACCTAATCCGTTATATGCATTTATAAAATCTGATTTTAGTTTTAGACACTCAGTAAATGAATTTTTTGAATCTTCAAGTTTTCTGGCTTTTTTATAAGCTATTCCCATTTGATAATAAATTTTATAGTTTTTTTCAATTTTAAGTGCCTTCTGATAATTGTCTATTGCTCCAATATAATTCCCAGCTTTCAATTGACTGTTACCTTCGTTATAAAGTTTTCCTGCATCAGCATTCATCTCCTGAGCAAAAGAACTGAATGATAAAGCCAAAATGAATATTAGAAGAATCGGAAAGACTTTGTTTTTGTTCATCAATTTATTCCTTTTCATTTATTGAATTTGAAATGAGTGCGGAAGGCGGGACTTGAACCCGCACGCCAATTAAGGCACTACCCCCTCAAGATAGCGTGTATACCAAATTTCACCACTTCCGCAAAATTAGAGTGGTAAAAATATGCCCGAAGGTTTTGAAAATCAACCTAAAGTTACGGATAGAATAATTTTTGCCCGGTCAAATAAAGGATTATTCCTGATCTATTGGAGGCCTGCGATCCCGCATAATAAGCTTCCTTACTTCATTTCTGAATCTTTTTTCGAAAATGATAAGTTTGGCTATCTGCTCATACGAGAGTATATCAGAAAGTGAGTTAATAAAATCTACTCTATTCTTTTCAAACTGCAGTTGCAGATTGTTGATTTCATTTATTTTGGATTTTAGATCTTCAGTGGTGACTGCCCTACCACTTTTCAATATTACAGCTAAATTGTCAATGTCTGTCCGAATTTTTCCCTGGATTTCATTCTGCTGCAATTTATGCTCTGATTTTCTGGAAAAAAAACGCAAGGTAGTTTCCTCGTCCATCTGCAACGTTTCTATCAACTTTATATTTTCAAGTTCTTCAAACCTGGCTCGCATTTCCTCATCCTTCCATTTACCTTTTTGGGAAAATAGATTTGTTGAAAAGAATAAAACAGTTAAAACTATAAGACTAACTGCCTTCATAATTTCACCTCTTCAGATAAGTTTTTATTTAGAATTTCTTTGTAAATTATTTCGGCTTCGCTGGCACTAAGTTCATCAACAAGATCCGGATAATTTATATCATATGCCTCAGCAAGTTCATAATTTATTTTAAAGTCTGTCTGAAGCAAATTTGCTAGTGCTATCTCGGCGCTATTCCCTGATATTTGATAATAGCCTTCGAGATTACCGTTCAAGTTTTCGAGTAATTCAATTTTCTGATTTTCATTAAGAGATTCGGTGAACTGCTGAACCTGATTAACTGCAGTATTTTCAGTAAAAACATTTTGCAAAATCACTGTTGATACTACAAATGCAAGCATAATTGCAGAAGCATAAGCTAAGTTCCTTTTTAGAGGTGTAGTTTTCGGATAATCTAGTTTATTTCGGAATTCAGGTACGATCGAGTCTAGATAATTCTCAGCAAGTTTTGCCTCTTTCAGATTTGATAGTTCCTTCTTTACACTTAAATATTTTCCAAGCTTTTCTCTTAGTAGAGAAGAGTTTTTAATATCAGTTTCGAAATTAATTTTTTCTTCGGGAGTTAACTCGTTCTCTATATATTTTATTATTCTCTCATCATTTATCATCTTTTTCAAGCAGCTCCTTTATTTTTCTGAAAGCGTGAAAATAATTTGCCTTTGATGTACCAATTGATTTTCCAGTAATAGTTGAAATTTCCTCGTAAGAAAGATCATCATAATTTCTCATCACAAAAACCTCCCGTTGTTTTGCGGGTAATTTCATAAGTAGCTTTTCCATTTTTTCGAATGTTTCTCTTGCTTCCATTCCTTCAATAATATTTTCATATCCTTCGATCTCAACATTTTCATCTGAACCAAA
>JAOTUT010000439.1 GCA_029863735.1 Ignavibacteria bacterium | reverse complement strand
TAAATTCTCCTACCTTGATCCAAAATTAATTGGCTCAACGTTAGTTTGGCTGCTTTATGCTATTGGTATAACCAGTAAAGTTCTAGGTAATTGGAGAGGAAAAAGATTGGTAATATTATCAATAACCGGTTTTGTGGTCGCAATCATATCAACAATTCTTTCAAACTTTATAGCACAAAGTTTTCATTCCTTCTATTAAGAGTTTATGAATTTAATAGCAATATCTATAAATCACAGAACTGCACCGGTTGAATTAAGAGAAGCAGTTTATCTTAAAGAGGATGAAATTCGTCCTTTCATTAATATCGCTAAAGACAACCAAATAAAGGAAGGATTGATTCTTTCAACCTGCAATCGAACAGAAATATTCGGTATTCCAAGTAGTGAGGTATCATCTCACAAGAATTTTCAAAACCTTCTGCTAAATTTCAAACAATCACAAAACATTACCGAGCAACATTTTCAAAATTTTGTTTCGAGAGATGCGATTAAACACCTGTTCAGTGTTGCTACGGGAATTGATTCTCTTCTTGTTGGCGATAACCAGGTTTTCAAACAGGTCAAGGACTCTTTCCAAACTGCTGAAGAGACAAACTTTGCCGGTTACATTATGCACAGAATTTTTGATGCTGCAATAAGAACCGGAAAAAGGGCAATCTCAGAAACTTCAATAAGTGAGGGCGCTGTAACGGTTAGTTACGCAGCAGTTCAGTTGACCGAAAAAATATTTTCGAACCTTAGTAAAAAATCAGCGCTGGTGATTGGAGCGGGAGAAACCGGTGAGATAGCAGCAAAACATCTTTCCGAAAAAGGAATTGGAAGACTTGCAGTAACAAACAGAACCAAGGAAAAGGCTGATAAACTAGCTCAAAAATTGAATGCGAAGGTTGTTCCATTCACAGAATTCAAAGATTCAATTTATAATTTCGACATTATTATAAGTGCGACCGCTGCGCCGGAAATTCTTATCAGAAGGGATGATGTCAAAACCGCTCTTAAAAAACGAAGCAACAAATCGATGATTTTAATGGATATCGCTATTCCAAGAGATATCGATCCTGAGACGAAAGAAATTGATTACGTCTTTTATCATGATCTCGATTCGTTGAATATAATTGTTGAACAAAATCTATCTAAAAGAAAATCAGAAATACCCAAAGTTGAAAAAATTATTGAAGAAGAACTGGATACCTTCTGGGAATGGTATAACTCTCTTCAGGCGGCACCTGCAATTAAAGACTTAAGAGACTTATTTGAAGAAATCCGCAACGAAGAGGTTGAAAAGAATAAGAATAAATTCACCAATGAGGACCAGGAAAAGCTAGAAATTGTTACAAAGAGAATCATTAATAAAATTCTCCACCATCCAACAATTGAGTTGCGTAAAACGGGTAAATCTTCCAAATCAAGTGATACCGCAACTAAAATTGGAATAATTAGGGATCTCTTCGGCATTGGGTCTCAAAAAAAATCAGAGAAGGAATAGGACGGAACAGTGAATCATAAAATTATCATCGGCTCAAGAGGAAGTGAACTAGCTCGCTGGCAGGCCAATTTTGTTAAAAAAGAGATTGAAAAGAAAAATAAAAACGTTTCGGTTGAAATAAAGATTATCAAAACCAAGGGTGATAAAATTCTCGATGTTGCTCTTTCGAAAATTGGAGACAGAAGTCTTTTCACTAAAGAATTAGAGATAGAGCTTCTAAGTAAAAAAATTGATCTGGCTGTACATAGTTTGAAAGATTTACAGACAGATATTCCAAAAGGATTAAAACTTGCCGCTGTTACCAAAAGGCATAATGTACAAGATGTGTTAATTGCGCAGAAGAAAGGAACAACAATCTTTAATCTGCCAGATGGTGCAACTGTCGCAACAGGATCATTAAGAAGAAAATGTCAGTTACTTCATGTTCGCCCCGACTTGAAAATTGCTGAACTACGTGGAAATGTTCCAACGCGTATTAAAAGATTTTTAGAATCGGATTGGGATGCAATAATACTTGCAAGAGCAGGAGTTGAAAGATTAAAACTAAATAAGTACATCTCATCAATTATTAAAACAGATATAATGCTTCCCGCAGTCGGGCAAGGTGCGTTAGGAATTGAAACCAGAGCAGATAATAAAATTGTAAACGAAATAGTAAAATCAATTCATCACGATAAAACATACAAAGCAGTTCTGGCTGAACGTGCACTGCTGAAAGCTCTTGAGGGTGGTTGCCAAGTTCCAATTGGCGCGTATGCAGAAGTAACACCGGCCGGATTATTTCTCAATGCTCTGGTCGGTTCTCTCGACGGCAGTTTAACATTTAGCAAAAAGATGCGGGGCAGCAAAGT
>JAOTUT010000033.1 GCA_029863735.1 Ignavibacteria bacterium | reverse complement strand
GTTCTTGATATGCCGGATCTGTTAAGTATTCAGACCGAAACTTTCGAAGGTTTTATTCAACTCGAAAAGCTACCTGAAGATAGGGAAAATAAAGGTCTTCAGAAGGTATTTATAGATAACTTCCCGATATTCGACAACAAAGAAAATTACCGACTGGATTTCCTTAATTACAGTGTAGAAAAAGCCAGATTCTCTGTTGAAGAATGCATGGAAAGAGGTTTAACTTTTGCTGCACCGCTCAAAGCGAAGCTCCGATTATCTGCAAAGGATCCTGATACTGAAGAATTTGTAAACAGTGTTGAACAGGAAGTTTATCTCGGTAGCGTACCCTTCATGACTGAAAAAGGAACTTTTGTAATCAATGGTGCGGAAAGAGTTGTTGTATCTCAGTTGCATCGTTCACCGGGTGTCGCCTTTTCACAGACAATTCATCCGAACGGAACTCCAATTTACTCTGCAAGAATAATTCCTCTGCGAGGTTCCTGGGTAGAGTTTGCGACGGATATTAATTATGTATTAAATGTTTATATAGACAGAAGAAAGAAATTTCCTGCAACAACACTTCTTCGCGCACTTGGCTATACCAGCAATGATGATATATTAAATCTTTTCGGTCTTGTTGAAGAAGTAAAAGTAAATAAAACTGATTTATCTTCTTACTTAGGAAGAGCAATTGCAAGTGATGTTTTTGATATGGCTACAGGTGAAATATTCCTGAGTGGAGGAAGCTTACTCACCGAAGAGGATCTGGATAGATTAGAAGAAGCTGAAATTGAATCTATAAGATTTTTATCTCGAGATACTTCTCCTGATAATGATCTAATAGTTAATACTTTGAAGAAAGATCCTTCTCAATCGAAAGAAGAAGCACTTTATGCAATTTACAGGCAGTTGAGGTCTGGCGAGGCACCGGATGTAGAAACAGCCGAACAGCTGATTGAAAAATTATTTTTTAATGATAAAAGATATGACCTTGGTGATGTTGGACGTCATCGTATGAACGATAAGTTGAAACTAGATATTCCTGAAACTACTACGGTGCTCTCCATTCAGGATATTATTGAAATAATGAAATATATGATCAAGCTGAAAAATGGAAATGAGCCTGTAGATGATATTGATCACCTTGGCAACAGAAGGGTAAGAACAGTTGGAGAGCAACTCAGCCAGCAGTTTAATGTTGGTATGGCCCGTATGGCAAGGACGATTAAAGAACGAATGAATATGCGCGATACTGAAAACTTTACACCTCAGGATTTAGTAAATGCCCGAACAATAACCAGCGTTATTAATGCATTTTTTGGTACAAATCAGCTTTCACAATTCATGGATCAAACAAATCCATTAGCTGAAATGACTCATAAAAGAAGAATGTCTGCATTAGGGCCTGGTGGTTTAACCAGAGAAAGAGCAGGATTTGAAGTACGAGACGTACACTATACACATTATGGTCGCCTCTGCCCAATCGAAACTCCTGAAGGTCCGAACATTGGTTTGATTTCTTCTTTAACAATTTATGCAAGAGTAAACCGTTATGGATTTCTTGAAACTCCTTATAGAAAGGCTGGCAAAGGTAAAGTCAGCAAAGAAGTTGAATTTTTAAGCGCAGAGCAGGAAGACATTTTTACTATTGCTCAGGCAAATGCTCAATTAGATGAACAATCAAAATTTGTGAATGAAAGAGTTAAGTCAAGATTAAAAGGAGAATTTCCAATCGTTTCTCCTGATCAAGTTGAATATATGGATGTAGCACCTGCTCAGATTGTGAGTCCAGCTGCTGCTCTTATTCCGTTCCTTGAACACGATGATGCTAACAGAGCGCTGATGGGTTCAAATATGCAACGTCAGGCTGTACCTTTATTAAAACCTAAGACTCCAATTGTTGGAACCGGTATGGAGGGAAGAGTTGCTCGTGATTCAAGATCAATAATTGTTGCTGAAAATAGCGGAGTAGTTGAATATGTTGATTCTAATAAAATTACTGTTAGGTATGACATCAATCCTAACAGTATCGAAGCAATAACTTCATTCGAAGATGTTAGAAGAGTAACCTATAGTCTTATAAAGTTTCACGGAACAAACCAGGAAACTTGCATAAATCAGAAACCGTATGTTGTTGAAGGTCAGAAAGTTGAAAAAGGAGATGTTCTTGCAGATGGGCAAGCTACTGATGAAGGTGAGCTTGCACTTGGTCGAAATGTTCTTGTTGCCTTTATGACATGGCGCGGTTACAACTTTGAAGATGCTATAATATTAAGTGAAAATCTTGTAAAAAATGATGACTTCACTTCACTTCACATTGAAGAATTTGAATTACAGGTACGTGAGACCAAACGTGGAGAGGAAGAGCTTACAAGAGAAATTCCGAACGTCAGTGAAGAGGCTGTTAAGAATCTTGATGAATATGGTATTATAAGAGAAGGTGCAGAAGTAAAAGAAGGTGATATCCTGATCGGAAAAATCACTCCCAAAGGTGAAAGCGATCCAACGCCCGAAGAAAAACTTCTGAGAGCTATTTTCGGAGACAAAGCTGGTGATGTTAAAGATGCTTCTTTAAAAGCACCTCCGGGATTAAGAGGCACAGTTATTAAAACACGACTGTTCAGTAGAAAGAAAAGAGATGCTGACTCTAAAAAATCAGAAAAAGCATTGCTCGATACTCTTGAACACGAGAATAATAACAGGTTAAAAGATCACTACGCAAAGGTCGTCGAAAAGTTAACCAAACTTTGTGAAGGTCTGGTAACAACCGGAATTAGAGATCTTGATGGAACAGTTGCTTTGAGAGCAAATACTACTATTAAGGATACTACATTCTCAGCAATTGAAGATGTTACAAAGCTCGATTATACCCTTAATTGGTTTGATAGTAAGAAAACAAATCAGCATGTAAAAACTTTATTTAAAAATTATTTTGATAAATCAGCCGAAATCGGTGAAGATTATAAACGTGAGAAAATTAAAATTGCCAGCGGGGATGAGCTTCCTCCGGGAATAGTCCAGCTCGCAAAAGTTTATGTTGCTAAAAAGAGAAAAGTTTCTGTAGGTGATAAAATGGCAGGAAGGCATGGAAACAAAGGTGTTGTTGCTAAAGTAGTTCCTGTTGAAGATATGCCATACATGCCAGATGGAACCCCTGTCGATATTATTTTGAATCCACTTGGTGTACCATCAAGAATGAACCTTGGCCAGCTTTACGAAACTGCTCTTGGTTGGGTTGGTAATAAACTTGGATTAAAATTCGCAACACCAATTTTTGACGGTGCTAAGGTTGAAGACGTTGAAGAATGGATTGCGAAAGCAGGTTTGGAATCTGGTTCAAAGACTGATCTTTACGATGGTCGCTCCGGTGATAAGTTCCATCAAAAAGTTACCTGCGGATATATATATATGATGAAACTAAGCCACCTTGTTGATGATAAGATACATGCCCGTTCAATTGGACCATATTCTTTAATTACTCAACAACCGCTTGGTGGTAAAGCACAGTTTGGTGGTCAGCGTTTCGGAGAAATGGAAGTGTGGGCTCTCGAAGGATACGGTGCTGCTTATACATTGCAGGAAATTTTAACTATTAAAAGTGATGATGTGGCAGGAAGAGCCAAGGCTTATGAGGCAGTTGTCAAAGGTGACAATTTATTACAACCAAATATACCTGAATCGTTTAACGTTTTAATTAAAGAGCTTCAGGGATTGGGGCTCGATGTTACGATTAACTAATTAAATTATTTAAAAGAATTTTAATAGAACTTAGGAGATAAAATATGGCATTCAGAATCCAAGAACATGCTATGATGGATATAGACAGCATTACGATTAGTCTTGCAAGTCCCGATGATATTTTATCAAGATCTTATGGAGAGGTTACTAAGCCTGAAACTATTAATTACAGATCATTTCGTCCCGAGAAAGATGGATTGTTCTGTGAGAAAATTTTTGGTCCGACTCGCGACTGGGAATGTTTTTGCGGTAAGTATAAAAGAATAAGATATAAAGGTATTATCTGCGATAGATGCGGTGTTGAAGTAACACAAAAAAGTGTTCGTCGTGAGAGAATGGGCCATATCGGTCTTGCTGTACCGGTTGTTCATATTTGGTTTTTCAGGGCACAACCTTCAAAGATTGGAAATATTATAGGGTTAAGTCTTAAAGAACTTGAAAAAGTTATTTACTACGAGTCCTATATTGTATTAAATCCTGGTCCGACAGGATTGAAGAAGGGTGATCTGATTTCTGAGGATCAATATTTTGAGGTTATGAGTTCGCTATCTGCAGAGAGTCAAAGATTAGAAGACACACATCAGGATAAATTTGTTGCAAAGATAGGTGGAGATGCAGTAAAAACTATTCTGAAGAATACAGATGTTGAGAAACTTTCTGAACAACTTCGTGAGCAGGTCAAAATTGAAACTTCTCAGCAAAAGAAAGCCGATCTTCTAAAAAGATTAAGAGTTATTGAAGCATTTAAGGCTGAAAATATAAAAGTTGAAAACAAACCTGAGTGGATGGTCTTAAATTATATACCGGTTATCCCACCGGAACTGAGACCTCTAGTTCCACTTGAAGGTGGAAGATTTGCTACTTCTGATTTAAATGATCTTTACAGAAGAGTGATTATTAGAAATAATCGTCTAAAGAGATTAATGGACATAAAAGCGCCTGAAGTAATTCTTCGTAATGAAAAAAGAATGCTTCAGGAAGCTGTTGATGCACTCTTTGATAATTCAAGAAGAGGGAGTGCGGTAAGAAGCGATAACAATAGACCCTTGAAATCTTTAAGTGACATGCTTAAAGGTAAACAGGGAAGATTCCGACAGAATTTACTAGGAAAAAGAGTTGACTATTCAGCCCGTTCAGTTATCGTTGTTGGACCTGAACTTAAGCTCCATCAGTGCGGTCTTCCAAAAGATATGGCCGTTGAGTTATTCAAACCTTTTCTCATTAGGAAACTAATCGAAAGAGGTCATAACAAAACTGTAAAGAGCGCTAGAAAAGTTGTTGACAGAAAAGATCCAATGATTTGGGATATTTTGGAGAAGATAATCCAAGCACATCCTATTCTTCTTAATAGAGCTCCTACATTGCATAGGTTGGGTATTCAGGCATTTCAACCAATACTAATTGATGAAAAAGCTATCCAGCTTCATCCGATGGTGTGTACCGCTTTTAATGCTGACTTCGATGGTGACCAGATGGCAGTTCACGTCCCTCTTTCATACGAAGCACAGCTTGAAGCTTCTTTATTAATGCTTAGCAGTCATAATATTTTATCACCTCAAAATGGTAGCCCAATCGTTGTTCCTACCCAGGATATAGTTCTTGGCGCCTACTACCTTACCAAGCAAAGAGAAGGCGATATGGGGGAAGGAATGGTTTTCTATTCTCCCGAAGAAGTGATAATTGCATATGATCATCAGAAAGTTGGCTTGCATGCAAAGATTAAAGTTAAAGTTGGTGATAATTTTATTGAAACCACTACTGGTAGAATACTCTTCAATCAAATTCTTCCTAAAGAGATGGGATACATCAACCAGTTGCTTATTAAGAAAGTATTCGGTGGAATAATTGGCAAGATGTATATCCAGCTTGGTAATAAAATAACAGCAAAATTCCTTGATGATTTAAAAGATCTGGGATTCAAATTTGCCAGTGCAGGTGGTTTATCTGTTAGTTATGCAGACATGGTTGTTCCTGAAGAAAAAGAAAATCTAATTTCAAAGGCAAACAAAAAAGTTGACGGTATTCTTAACGAGCACGAGCAAGGTGTTATTACGGATGCTGAAAGATATAATAAAATTATTGACGTTTGGACTCATACTACTAATGACGTTTCCCGAGCTTTAATGGAAAAGATAAAAAGAGCCGAAGGCGGTTTTAATTCACTGCATATGATGGTTGATTCAGGTGCAAGAGGTTCGCAGGAACAGGTAAGACAGCTTGCAGGAATGAGAGGATTAATGATGAAACCTCAAAAATCGTTATCAGGTCAAGCAGGTGAAATTATTGAAAATCCGATTGTTGCAAACTTTAAAGAGGGTTTAACGGTTCTTGAGTATTTCATTTCTACTCACGGTGCTAGAAAAGGATTGGCTGATACTGCTCTGAAAACAGCGGATGCAGGCTATTTAACAAGAAGATTAGTAGATGTTTCCCAGGATGTAATCATAACTGAGATTGATTGCGGAACAATTCTAGGTATTGAAATTAAAGCTCTTAAAGACGTTGAACAAGAAAGAGAACCCCTAGCTGAGCGAATTACCGGAAGAGTTGTTCAGGAAGATGTTTATCATCCTATTACAGAAGATCTGATTATTGAAGCAGGAGAAATAATTACTGAGGATATCGCAGAGAAAATTGAAGATGCAAATATTGATTCTGTTTATATCAGAACAGTATTAACATGTGAATCTAAGAAAGGCGTCTGCGCTAAATGTTACGGAAGAAATCTTACCACAAGTAAACTCGTAGAAGTTGGCGAGGCTGTAGGTATTGTTGCTGCACAATCAATCGGTGAACCTGGCACACAGCTTACTTTAAGAACTTTCCACCTTGGTGGTACTTCATCCAGAATTGCAACTCAATCGCAGGTTGAAACAAATATTGAAGGTACCACAAAATTTGAAAAAGTAGCTTTTGTTGAAAAGACAATTCAGGATCCTTTCACTGGAAGAAATATTAAAGTTAAAGTAGTTACCGGCAGAAGAGGTGCTATTGGTATCTATGATGAAAATAATCGTCAGCTAAAAAAATATGATGTTTCTTACGGTGCTGAGCTTACTGTTAGTGATGGACAAAAAGTAAAAAAGAATGAACCACTTTATCACCACGATCCGTATAATGCATTAATTATTACTGATATCTCGGGTAAAGTTGGTTTTGTTGATCTTGTTGATGGCTCTACCTTAAAACAAGTTACTGATGAACAAACAGGACACGTTCAGAAAGTTGTAACAGATTCAAAAGATAAAACTCTTACTCCAAGTATTGTGATTGTTGCGGATAATGGCGATAAGAAATCTTTTAACCTTCCTACAAGATCATATCTAGCGGTTGAAGAAGGGGAGTCAATTTTAGCGGGAACAGTACTTGCAAAAATTTCGAAGCAAGCTACAAAGACCAGAGATATTACAGGCGGTCTTCCGAGAGTTACTGAGCTTTTTGAAGCAAGAAGTCCTCAGGATCCAGCTATAGTTTCTGACATAGAAGGTATAGTAAAGTTCGGTGGACGAAAGAAGGGATCAAGAGAAATTTTTGTTGTCGCTCACGATGGTTCCGATGAGAAAAAATATGCTGTTCCATTGGGAAAACATATCCTAGTTCAGGAAGGTGACGATATTCCAGCTGGTGAAAAAATCACTGATGGTCCTATGAATCCGCATGATATTTTAAGAATCAAAGGCACAAGTGCTGTTCAGGAATATCTTGTTAATGAAATTCAGGATGTCTATCGTCTACAGGGTGTCAAAATAAATGATAAGCACATTGAGGTAATTGTAAGGCAAATGCTTCAAAAAGTTAGAGTCGTTTCACCTGGAGATACAAGGTTCCTAGAAGAAGATTTGGTAGATAGAATTGAGTTTTTAGAAGAAAATAATAAAATGACAAACATGTTAGTTGTTGAGGAAAAAGGTGATTCAAAATATAAGAATGGCTCAGTATTACCAAAATCTAAGTTAAGAGAACTAAATACTGATTTGAAGAAAAAAGAGAAGAAGCCCATTGAAGCTAGAGACGCTATGTCCGCAACTTTTGAACACGTATTGTTGGGAATTACTCAAGCAGCTCTTTCAACTGAAAGCTTTTTATCAGCAGCTTCATTCCAGGAAACAACCAAGGTACTTGCAAACGCTGCAATTCAAGCAAAAATTGATAGGCTTGTTGGACTGAAGGAAAACATTGTAATGGGCCACTTAATCCCTGCTGGCACTGGTCTGAAAAAGTATAGAAATATTTCATTAAAGAGTGAAATTGAGGTTGTTGTTGAGGTAAAAGATGAAGAAGTGAAACCAGCAGAAAGCAGTGTTGAATAGATTATCATTAGTGTTTGTGATTCTTGACTTAATTGTTATCAAGAAGTATATTTGAAATCCCGATTTTTTATAATAGTTAAAACTTAGGAGAAAGTATTGCCAACTATTAATCAACTTGTCAGAAAAGGACGAGTTAAGATATTAACTAAGAAAAAAGCACCGGCTTTAAGTGCTTGTCCACAAAAACGTGGAGTTTGCACTCGTGTATATACTACTACTCCTAAGAAGCCGAATTCAGCTCTTAGAAAGGTGGCTAGAGTAAGGTTAACTAATCATATGGAAGTGACTGCCTATATCCCAGGAGAAGGGCATAACCTTCAGGAACATTCAATCGTTCTGATTAGAGGTGGTCGTATAAAGGATTTACCTGGTGTTAGATATCACATAATCCGTGGCACCCTTGATACAAGTGGTGTTGAAGACAGGAAAAAAAGTAGATCAAAATATGGTGCTAAAAAACCTAAAGCATAATTAAGTATGAGAAAAAGAAGAGCAGAAAAAAGGTATATAAAACCTGATCCAAAATTCAATGATATGACAGTATCCAAATTTGTAAATGTGCTGATGAATGAAGGTAAGAAATCAGCAGCAAGAAAAATTATTTACGGTGCTTTTGATATTATTGAAGGAAAAACTAAAAAACCAGGTTTGGAAGTTTTTAGACAAGCATTATCTAATGTTCAGCCAATTATTGAAGTTAGAAGTAGAAGAGTCGGGGGAGCTACTTATCAGGTACCCAGCGAAGTTCGACCTGAAAGAAGAACAGCTTTGGCAATGAGATGGATAAAAACTTATGCAAGCCAGCGAGGCGAAAAGACTATGACTCAGAAATTAGCTCAGGAACTCATTGCTGCATCTAACAATGAAGGCTCAGCTGTTAAAAAGAAAGATGATACACATAAAATGGCAGAAGCAAACAAAGCGTTTGCTCACTTTAAGTGGTAAGGTTTATTAAAAGCAAATAATGGCACAGAAAACTAAAATAGAGCGTGTGAGAAATATTGGGATTATGGCGCATATCGATGCGGGTAAAACCACTACTACTGAGAGGATTTTATTCTATACTGGAAAGGTACATAGACTTGGTGAAGTTCACGATGGTGCTGCTGTTATGGACTGGATGGAACAGGAAAAAGAACGTGGAATTACCATTACCAGTGCCGCGACAACTTGTTTTTGGAATGACCATCAGATAAATATAATCGATACTCCAGGACACGTGGATTTTACAGTTGAAGTTGAGAGGTCCTTAAGGGTATTAGATGGAGCTGTTGCTTTATTCTGTGCCGTTGGTGGTGTTGAACCGCAATCTGAAACAGTATGGAGACAAGCAGATAAATATAATGTTCCGAGAATAGCATTTATTAATAAGATGGACAGGGTTGGAGCAGATTTTTATAACGCTATTCAAATGATGAAAGAAAGGCTTGCTGCCAACGCGATCCCCATTAATTTACCTATTGGTGAAGGCGATCTTTTTTCAGGCGTTATTGATCTTATTCTATTTAAAGCAAGGATGTATCACGAAGAAACATTTGGTGCAACGTTTGATGAGATTCCAATACCTCAGGATCTGATTGAAATCGCTAATAAGTACAGAACCCAAATGCTCGAAGCTGTTTCAGATGTTGACGATACTTTGTTGGAAAAATATCTTGAAGGAAAAGAAATCAGTCCTGAAGAGATATTAGTTGTGCTTCGAAAAGCAACAATTGAAGCTAAAATAATTCCGGTACTTTGTGGATCAGCCTTTAAAAATAAAGGTGTTCAAAAATTACTTGATTATGTAGTTGACCTTTTACCAGCTCCTACTGACTTTAAAGAAATCCATGCTCATCACGTTGGTATGAACGATGACATAACAAGAAAAATTGATGAAAAGGAAAAGTTTGTAGCTCTAGCATTTAAAATAGCAAGTGATCCTCATGTTGGTAAGCTATGTTTCTTCCGTGTTTACGCCGGGGTCTTAAAGGCTGGCTCATATGTTTATAATTCGGTAAGTCAAAGGAAAGAAAGAATAGGTCGGCTCTTACAAATGCATGCGAATCATAGGGAAGATATTACTGAGGTTAAGGCTGGAGATATTGCTGCGGCAGTAGGTTTAAAGTTTACACGTACCGGAGATACTTTATGTTCGGAAGATGAACATATTATTATGGAAAAAATGACTTTCCCCGAACCTGTAATTCAGATAGCAATCGAACCCAAGACTAAAGCTGATCAGGATAAATTATCCGATTCCTTGTCTAAGCTTTCTGATGAAGATCCAACGTTTAGAGTTAATGTGGATCAGGAAACAGGTCAGACATTAATTAGTGGAATGGGAGAACTTCATCTTGAAATTCTTGTTGACAGAATGAGGAGAGAGTTTAAAGTTGAAGCAAATATTGGTAAACCTCAGGTCGCT
>JAOTUT010000438.1 GCA_029863735.1 Ignavibacteria bacterium | reverse complement strand
ACCTCCTCCTAATTTCTTTTTTGCACTTAGATATTCTTTGGTCCACTCACTCGCTTTTTTATTATATTCTCTTTTCCCGATCAGGTTTCTATCCAAAAGTTTTCGAAGAATTACTTCTCGACTTACTTTATACCTTCTGGCAGCATAGTTGACGGAATCATATTCCCAATTCTTAAAGTCAAAATATTTTTCGAAATCCTTAGTAGGAACGAGCAACTCTGCAGCGAATTCATTACTAAAAATTTCTAATCGCTTATCAGAGTCTTTAAGAAAGTTAATGTAAGAGTCATCGACTTTGGTTATTCCGCCAAGGTTTAACAGCAGATGGGCTAGCTCGTGAAGAATTGTAAATATCTGACGAGTATGAGATGTACTGTTATTAACATAAATTACGGGAAAATTGGAATCCTGTAAACAAAAACCAGAAACATCTTTTTGTTTAAAGGCGCTTTTGAAAATATATATACCATTCTTCTCAATTATCGTCCTCCATTTTTTTAGAGCAGTATCAGCATCCTTCCATTTAATTTGTTCCTCTAAATTTACATTTAAATAATCTCTAACAATTTCAGTCGAGTTCGTGATATTATCGTCAGGGAATAACTGAATGTCTTTGAATATTTTAAATTCTGCTTTATTCGCCCCGTCATTTAATTCTTTGAGAGCTATCTGCAATGCTTGTGCCTGCCTAATCTGAAATCTTGTATCAGCTGTTAAATTTTCAATTTCAAAGTCCGGTAATGTCCTGAAAGACTGTTTTGGATCGGTTTCTAATGGTGGTTTAGGAAAAAAGAATAATGCAATAGGCCTTTTATAAATTTGATATGCAAGTTTCTCAAGTTGGATATAAGTTGGCATGGAGAGACCTTTTTCCCATCTTTCAATTTCTTTTTCGCTTTTACTTAATTTACCTGCGATGTCTTTGATTGAATACCCGGCCTTAATTCTAGCCCATGCTAATATTTCAGGATTAATACCGTAATTTATTTTAGGTTGTCGCTGATTTTGCAATTTACGTCTAACAGTTATTGGTTATTCAATTACAGAGAATTGAGCTAAAATATTTCATAACTAATGTGTATTTAATAAATAGATTCGATCACATTTATTATACAAACTTAACCACTCTAACCCATTTCCTCAACAGTTATTTTGCAAAAAGTTAGGATGAATCGAAGCGAAAAGAGTTTCTATTTAACAGACAGGTCTCTTAGAATGACAATTTATAACTTAAGTTAGTCATCATTTCAAGATTCAGTAGGAATTGTTTCCTACACATTCCGCCGCCGTAACCAACAAGCTCCCCGTTGTTACCAATTACACTGTGGCAGGGAATTATAAAGAGATTGCTTCACTCCGTTCGCAATGACCCCGCCAATTTTTCTTTCTTAGATTTCAGCCTGCTCAGGAATTATCCGCGTGGAAAATTTTATATCATAACAAACGGTTATTTAAAAGTTCAGCGGGAAGAATACCTTCCGGTGCCGTAGAAATTAAATACCTTTCCAGTCTTCCCGCTTCATCAGATTTCCAGAATATCCGGTTTTTTATTTTTCCTTTAGCTCTTTTATTAAAAACAAAGATTTCCCTGCTGTCTTCACAAACCAGTAAAATACCACGGTAGCCCAAAAAGGAAGGGAATTCATCCCGGACAGAAGTTTCTTTAAGGCTTTGCCAGATCCTGTCAACTTCTTTGGCCTGTTTTTTTGTGAGCTTCCATCCGGGATCTGGTCTTCCTGAATATATGTGACAAACTGCGTTACAAGCCATCGGTTTTTACTCAGCTATACTATTTTTATATGTCCATGCATTACAATCATAAAAGTACAAAAGACAGTGTAATTTCCCCTGTCGGCAGTTCTTGGATCGGAAATCAGATTGCCACTGTTATCCATGTTAGTTACAGCTGTTCCTCCGGGTTTGTGAGTCCAGTAACCGTTCCTGCCTTTCCTGTACCAGTGATAATCCCAGCCGGGCCCAACGACCATAGCAACAAGGTGGCCTTCGGAAGGGCATTTGTTATCCGAACCCGGGCTGTCGATTAGCCCGTCTGAAACCGCACCGGCTTTTACTTCCGTACAATTAATAGAATTATATTTATTACCGGATGCTTCACCAGGCTGTGCGAATGTGTTTGTTAAATAGTTGCAGCCATAGTTGTAACAGTTGTTATAAGGCTGCCGTGCAGAAACATTCCACCATCCGGGTTCATAAAGAGGCGCGCACTTGCATTTTTTTTTAAGCGGCCACCGGAAACGGATATCCTCCCAATTCCACTTGTGCCAGAACTCAACCATCTCACGGTATCTTATCAATTCGGGTTTTACTGATTTAGGGGGCAAGGT
>JAOTUT010000435.1 GCA_029863735.1 Ignavibacteria bacterium | reverse complement strand
ATCTTAAATGGTATCAATCTCCATCGGTATTTCATAAGAAAATTAGTGAGACTGAACACGATATTATTCACGTAAATAGTTTCAATTATTCTTATCAGGCATACTTGTTAAAAAGTAAGCTTTCCAATTCAAAAGTCGTTGTTCAGCACCATGCAGAAAATCCAAGAAATCGGATTAAACAATATTTTACCAGATATTTTTCTTCCTCATTGGATGGATTTATCTTTTCTTCAAGTGAGATTCATGAAGACTGGGGGAAAGAAAAAATAATTCCAACAGGTAAAAAATTTGCAGAAATAATGGAGGGGTCTTCAAATTTTACTATTATGGATCGTAATGAAATGAGATTGGAAACAGGCTTATCAGGCAAACCGGTGATGTTATGGGTTGGGAGATTAAATGAAAACAAAGATCCGATTACAGTTCTTTCCGGCTTATTAAAACTTTTGAATGATTTTCCTGAAGCAAAGTTGTATATGATCTACTCTGAAGATAAGCTTAAAGATCAAGTCAAATCATTTATTGAACAAAATTTACCTTTAGGGGATTCAGTTAAGTTAATCGGTTTTATTAATCACAAAGACGTTTATAATTATTACAACAGTGCAGACTACTTTGTGATTGGTAGTCATTATGAAGGCTCGGGTTACAGTCTGGTTGAGGCAATGTCGTGCGGTGTTGTCCCGATCGTTACTGATATTCCGGCTTTCAGAATGATAACATGTAGAGGGCAGATCGGTGCTATCTGGAAATGCGGTGATTCAGAATCATTTTATATTAACGCGAAGGAAATTATTAACAAGCCACTAGAAGCAGAATCGAAAAAAACTTTGGATTTATTTTATGAAAATCTAAGTCACCAGGCAATCGCAAAGAAAGCTAAAATATTTTATGAGTGTTTGATTGTTAATCAGATGGATGAGATTTCATAAAGAGCAGCGTATCTATCGACTGTTTCCTGTAATGGAAACAAGTTAACAGGTTCAAAGTCTAACTTACTAACAAGTAATCTTTTTATAATATTCATAAAATCCTGTTCATCTTTTGCAATGAACCATTTAGGATGATTTTGTGCATAACCGACATTGTATGAAACAATGCTCATTCCGTTTACGAGAGCTTCTGCGAAAACATAACCGAATCCTTCAAACTTTGACGGATGAACAAAGATTTTACTTTTTTGCATTAGTTTAAAAATTTCATGCCGACTCAAAAGTCCTGTGAATTCAATATTCTCACTAACACCTTTTTCAATTGATAATTTTTTTAAGCTTGCCAGTTCAGGACCACTGCCCACTAGCTTACATTTTATTTTTGGGTTATCTGTTTTCAATTCCCCAACTAACGTTATGAACAACGAATAATTCTTGAGAGGAATGAGGGAGCCAACTGCGAGAAGATCAATTCCCCGATCAACTTTTTCATAGTTCTGATCCTCAATTCCCCAATGAATTATTTCGTCAGCTTTTCTATTTGTCAGTTTCGTAAATTCCTGAGCTTGGTTTTTTGATAAAGCTATGAAATTAGTCTTCTCACTTTTCGCGAACCTTAAATATCCATTATTAGCTTTGACATCCTGACCCATCAGTGTGCAAATATGCTTGCAGCCAAATCTTTTTGATAAAATGTTGCCAACCATAGCACATTCACCAAGCCACAGTGAATGAACGACATCAACTGGAATTGCCTTGTGAACTTTTTTTGCTTTCCGAATTGCTTTGGACCAAACGAAAGGTTTTTTGAGTTTTGTATTTTTTCCATCGAGTGGATTGATATTTATGCCATTCCAACAGTAAAGTTCACTTTGAAAAGGGTATTGAAATGCAATAACTGAAATTACGGTTGAAGGATATATTGAATGCAATTTCAACAGAAATTCTTGAAGAGGCGGGATACAATTAAAATCATTTTCATCTTTTGGAAATCCCGGCGTGAGAATTAAAATGTGGTTTGGTGAGTTCATCGAGTAATTTTTATCCAGGGAAAAGGAGAATCTTTGATTGAAAATAATCTATTAATTCTTTTCTTAAATGAATGCGGATCGTAAAGTATTTTATAATTAAAGGTCAATAGCTCATCCCAAGAATGATGATGGTAATGTTCTGCCATCTCCTGAGAATCCATCAATGAATAATAATCCAAAGACCGTTGTTTAGCATTTCCTACCTTAATGGATTTGTAGATTGGAGAATCTATAATGTGTATCTCACCATTATCTTTTAATAAAACTAATATCCGCTCAACAAGTTTTTTTAAGTCAGGAAAGTACTGAACAGCAGCATTAATTATTACAACATCAAATAAAGCATTGGGAATTTCGGATGTAAATATATCTGCGTAAATAAATTTCAT
>JAOTUT010000433.1 GCA_029863735.1 Ignavibacteria bacterium | reverse complement strand
TCTCTCGTTTTAAAAGACCTACAGACTTTAAAAAACTCATCACCACTTTCATTATAGTCAAACATCATTCCTGCATTTGTTTCTTTGAGAATATTGATTACTTCTTTGTTGTCATTACCGAAGGCAATAATTGGTTTGGCGGCTCTCAGATATTCGAAAAGCTTACCGGGAACATGTCGCGGTTCTGTTGCGCAGACTAGAAGATAAGTGGATCTCAAAATCTCTTTCAACATTTCTTTATAAGGTAAAAAGCCTTTATATTCCGTATATGGTTCGAGCCCTGAATTTTTTATTGACTGCCTGATTTCTGGTGAGACTGTTCCGATAAAAATCATTTTCAGTTTTCTACCTTTATCAATTTCACTCTTCAGCGTTTGCCAAAAATGTTTCGGATTTTGGTGATCAAAAATATTTCCGGCGTGAAGAATTACTTCTTCATCACCCTCTTTGTAAGGAAAATGAATGGGAGATGGGACGAAATCTTCTTCACTATAACCCCAGTAAAGTACATTCGATTTTTCTTTAATGAAGGAGTATTTTTTTATGTAATCATCTTTCATTGTCTCAGTCACAAAAACTATTTCGGCAGCATTTTCCAAAACAGATTTTTCTAAATGATTGTCAATAGAAAGAGTAAGTCTGTTTCGTTTAAAATTTTTATAGTAAGAAATATCAACCCACGGATCTATAAAAACAGGAATATGCGGAAGATTGAATTGCGATGAAAATTTTTTCCCAACCAAATGCGTGGTATGAGGAGGGCCAATAGAAACAATTACATCAAGTTTTTCTGTTTTTAAAAGTTTCACTCCTTCTTGCACTGCAGGGAAATACCAACCAACTCTTGCATCAGGAATAAAAAGGTTCATCCTTATCCAGATTGAAAGCTGATGTGTAAAGCTTCTGTTTTTTGTAGAAATTGCTTCCGATGCAATGAGCTGATCGTCTTTATTCTTACCAATAAATTTTTTATAGACTTTAAATGGTTCGTATGATTTAGCTTTAAAAACTTTTACTTCAGAAGGAACTTCATGCAGAAAAGTTTCATCTTTTTGCGTGAAAATGTCTTCATCAACAGTAAGCACAGACGGCATCCAACCGAAAGAGGGGAGATGTTTAATTATTTTTAAAGGCCAATGCAGCGATGCTTTTCCAGATGGTGGCCAGTAATATGATATGAATAAAACCTTTTTCATTAAAAATTACAAAGCCTTTACACCAACAAAACGAATTACACTTGCCTGACCGTTGTGTTTTTCACCTTCATCAAGAAAGATGTTTTCTTCTATTAGTAAAATTGGTTTCAATTGCTTAAAATCTTTTTCAATTTCATCAATTGAAGATAGCATGATCAAATCTTGCGGTCCACCGGATTTTTTTTCAAATTGATTTTTAGAAAACAACTCAAGGATAATTTTTCCATTCGGTTTAATTGAATCTATTATTTTCTTATGAAACTCAGATCTGATATCCGGAGATAAATGAACAAAGACGATTGCAGCGCAATCATAATAATTTTTTTGCGGGTTAAACATTGCTAAATCGACATTGGAATAATTGATTGTAAAATTGTTCTCTTCGGCAAGTTTTAGAGCTTTTAGTCTTGCAACAGAACTTTGATCAAATGCATCAACCTTCCAGCCAAGCTTAGCGGCATAGACTGCGTTTCTACCTTCACCTTCTCCCGGTAAAAGTATTTTCCCAGGGACAGAAATTCTATCAATCTGTTCCTTAAAGAAATGATTTGGTCTTTTGCCATATACGTATTCTTCGGAAGAATAGCGTTCATCCCAAAATTTTGATTTGAAATCCGTCATAACTCATTTTATTCAATTAATCACTCAAATTTATAAATAAAGTATTCTTTAGAGAAAGTTTAAATGTTGCAATCTTTACAAGTTTGCAAATTTTAGAGTTGAAGAGAATGAATAATCTTTCGATATATTTCGGTCAGAATTAATTTTAAAAATTTATTGAAATCCATTATGAGAAACATTGATCGGTTTATAGTTGTGGGAGATAGAGTACTTTTGAAACCTCAGGAGGAATCTTCCAGGACGACGAGCGGATTGTATTTGCCTGTGGGCGTTGCTGAAAAAGAGCGGGTACATAGTGGCTATGTTATAAAAGTTGGTCCTGGGTATGCAACATCAACCGAAGTTGAAGATGAACCATGGAAAGAAAGTGCAAACAAAGTTAAATATATACCTTTGCAGGCAACGGAAGGGGACTTGGCAATATTTTTACGTAAGGAGGCGGTGGAAATAGAATTCGATAAAGAAAAGTTTCTGATAATTCCTCAGTCCGCAATTTTATTGCTGATCCGTAATGAAGATTTTTCTGTTTAAATGTT
>JAOTUT010000434.1 GCA_029863735.1 Ignavibacteria bacterium | reverse complement strand
CCCGATTACCTGGATTGGATGGTGCTGCAAAAATGAGCAAGTCGATTGGCAATACAATTCTTTTATCAGATGAACCCGAAACAGTTAAAGCAAAACTTAAAAAAGCCGTCACTGATCCTCTAAAGGTAAGACGGAATGATCCGGGTCGACCCGAAGTCTGTTTAATATTTTCTTATCACAAAAAATTTAACCCCTCACAAGTTGAGCAGATTGAAAGAGATTGTCGATCGGGTGCTCTTGGCTGCGTTGATTGTAAATTAATTTGTTCTGAAAAAATTTCTTCATTTCTTGCTCCAATCATTGAAAAAAGAAAATATTATGAAAAGAATATGAATGAGGTTCTGGACATACTTTCTGATGGTGAAATTCGAGGCAAAAAAGCAGCTCAGGATACGATGGCAGAAGTTCACGAAAAAATGAAGTTTGGTTGAGATGTATAAAGTCAAATTAAATCAATTTGAGGGTCCTCTCGATCTCCTCTTATTTTTTATTAAGAGAGATGAATTGAATATTTATGATATCCCTATTGCAAGATTAACAAAAGAGTTTTTAGAATATGTCAGTCTTATTAAAATCCTTGACCTTGAAGTAGCTGGTGATTTCATTTTAATGGCTTCTACGTTGATGCACATTAAAGTTAGAATGCTTTTACCTCGCGAAATTGACGAGAAAGGTGAAGAAATTGATCCGCGAGCTGACTTGGTTAAAGCGCTTCTTGAATACAAACGGTACAAAGAAATGTCAGAGGAGTTATCTTATTTTGAATCGAACCAAAGAAAAAGAAAATTACGAGGTAACTTTTCTGAGGACATAAAAGAAGCACCAAACGAATATGATATTCTATTGAAAAATGTTTCAATTTATGATCTTGCAAAAGCATTTAAATTTGCTTTCGAACAGATTAAAAATGAACCCGTACACCAGATCCAGAAATTGAATATATCGATAGAAGAGCAAATAGAATTCATCGAAAGTAAATTAAAGGAATTTCCCGAACTTCACTTTCGAAATTTGGTGGAAGAGATTAAAGAAAAGATAAGAATAATAGTAACATTCATTGCGTTGCTGGAACTTGTGAAAATGGGTAGAATCGGGATCAAGTCAACCAGTACATTTAATGATTTTATAATAACTAATAATCAAAATGGATAATACATACATATCAGTAATTGAAGCTTTAATATTTTCCTCGGATGATTCACTTTCAGCCGAAGAAATAATTCGGGCAGTAAAATCGATTGATGGCGAAGAAATAGAATTGACTAAAGATGATGTAGACAAAATGGTAGATTTTTTAAATCAAAAATATATTGATGATGGAAATGCATTTCGAATTTTAAGAATTGCGAATGGATATTTGTACGCAACCTTAGAAGCGTTTGCAAAGTATGTGGGTTATCTTTCATCAGAAAGAGCAAAACGGCGGCTAAGTCAGGCAGCACTCGAATCTCTTTCGATAATTGCATATAAACAGCCAATTACTAAACCTGAATTGGAATCAATCCGTGGTGTAAATTCGGATTATATTCTGACATCACTTCTTGAAAAAAATCTTATAACTATTAAAGGAAGGACTGAAACGGTCGGCAGACCTTTACTTTATGGGACTACGGATGAATTCTTAAAATACTTTGGTTTGAATAATCTTTCTGATTTACCAAAGCCAAGAGAGATTGAAGAAATTATGCAGGATGAAGATTTCATTGAACAGAAAAGAAAAATTATGATGACTGACCTCGAAGAAAAGTTGGAAGAATCTTTGGGTGGAGAATCTAGTGCCGATAATTCGGATTAATAAATTTTTAGCTGACAGTGGTCTAAGTTCACGGAGAAAATCCGAAGAGTATATTTTGCAGGGTAGAGTTGCTGTTAATGATAATATCGTAACTGATTTTAGCCAAAGGATAGATACTGAAAAAGATATAGTTTCTCTTGATGGCGAGAAAATTAAAATTAAAAAACATATTTATCTATTGTTGAATAAACCCAAAGGTTATATTACAACAGTATCAGATGACAGGAATCGCTCAACTGTGCTTGATCTTGTAAAAGTAAAAGAAAGGATTTATCCTGTTGGAAGACTTGACTATAATACTACTGGACTTTTGTTCATGACAAATGACGGTGAATTTTCTCAGTTGTTAACTCACCCTGGCAATAAAGTCCCAAGGGAATATGAAGTGCTATTGGATAAGCCACTTGAAGAAAAAGATAAATTAAAACTTCTTAATGGAATTAGATTAGATGGAAAGCCGGGTAAATTTCTCAAGTTAATATTTCCGGAACAAAAAAATAAGAAGTATATTGTCATATCTTGTGAAGAGGGGAGAAACAAATTTGTCAAACGTATGTT
>JAOTUT010000432.1 GCA_029863735.1 Ignavibacteria bacterium | reverse complement strand
TCAAGGTTATTGTGCTTTTGTTATTGCACCAAAAGTTGAAAAGTTTGAGAAGGTCTTTAAGGACAAGCTGAAGAAAACAAAGTAAAATCATCTTCCATTTAACTGTTCTTTAACTTAAATTCTGGTGAGAAAAAACTTTATATCTTTTAAAAAAGATTTTTTTAGGTAATTATATGATAAAGCTAAAAAAAATTCTCTTTCCGACAGATTTTTCCAGATGTGCTGATCAAGCACTCGCTCATGCGGTTTTTCTTGCAGAAAAGTACGATGCTGAAATTCATGTATTGCACGTTGTTACTTTATTCAATGATCAACCCAGCATTATTAGCAATCAAATTACTGAGACAGAAGCAACAATACGAAAACTGGAAGATATAGCTGAGAAACAACTTGACAAGTTTGTCGATGCAAAGGGTTCTGACGATATGAAAATCATTACAGTAACGAAACGAGAAATATCAGCAGCACCAGCTATTCTGGAATATTCATCTGATAATAATATTGATTTAATTGTTATGGGCACCCACGGTAGAAGAGGTCTGGGACATTTGCTGCTTGGCAGTGCAGCAGAAGAGGTTGTTAGATTAGCTGCCTGTCCGGTATTTACTATTCGGGAGCTGAAGGAACCAAAACCAGTGATGAAGATTAATAACATTTTGGTTCCGATTGACTTTTCCAATTATTCAAAGAGTGCACTTACTTATGCTACTGAAATTGCCCAGTCATACAACGCACATTTACAGGTGCTTCACATAATTGAAGAAACAATGCATCCGGCATTCTCCGTTACCGGAAAGTCGTCTATATTCGATTTAGTTCCTGGAATTAGAGACGAGAGCAGAAAGCGAGTTGATAAAATGCTTGAAGATATAGATTCCGGCAAAGTAAAGTTGAATGTATACATACAGGCTGGGCGTGCAGCGAGTGATATTATAAAATTCGCAAAAGAAAATTCAACCGATCTTATTGTGATTGCAACGCATGGTTTAACTGGTTTAGAACATATGCTGTTGGGAAGTGTGGCTGAAAAAGTTGTGCGGATGGTTCACTGTCCTGTTTTTACCGTTAAATCATTCGGCAAACAGTTAATTAATTAACAGACAAAACTCATTCAGGCCAGAACTCCTTTTAGGGGAACAGAGTAGATTTGTTCTTCTTTTAAACCTTCTTTTGTGAATATTGAATTTGCAGCTACCAAAGCAGAAGTTGTAGCTGCTTCCATTAGCATTGCCGGGTTCTCAAGTTTTACCCAATCACCAGCAAGGAAAAGATTTTCAACTTCTGTTTTCACTGTTGGTCTATTCTTATAAAGATTTGTGTGGAATGCTGTGAAGTCATCCTTTACATGCAAATACTCGTATTTAACTTTGTAGCCCTTTATCTCTGGGAAATATTCTTCAAACTCTTTCAGGAATTGTTTTCTAACTTCTGCTTCTGGAAAATCATCAGGAACAGCATAGGAATGAAGCTCAAAAATTCCACCACCGTTATTCTTCACCCATTCTTCGCTTGACTTTTCCATTCTATGATAGGTTGTAACTGAGTCGAGTATCTTCAACGCGTCAGTAAAAATGAAGAATGGAACTCCTTGTCTTATATCTTTATCAATCCAGATTCTTAAAACAGAATATCGCTGCGATTGTTTTAGGTTTGTCATCTGATTATATAAATCAGGATGCTCATTCTTAAAGTAATCTGAATTTTGAATGATACTCTTTGTTCCCTTTACATCTGACGCAATGATCGCATAATCAAAACTCTCATCATTGATTATAAATTGTTCGTCATTCTTTTTGAATGAAGTAATTTTTGAGTCAAGCGAGATAGTTGATTTGTATTTGCTCAAATAATTTTTTGCGGGCTTCCAAAGAGTATCTTCAAAGTCGTCATTTAGTACATCATACAACAAACCGAGATCATTGCTGAGAAAATATGAGTGAAAACTTTTTATCAGCTCAGCCATCGAGATGTATTGCGGCTCAGCGAAAAATGCTCTTGAGAATGTTGTGAACATTAGCTGCATTTCCGGTGGAAGCTTAACGTCGTCAGCAAAATCTTTGAAGGAAACATTATCAAACTTTGCAAAAGTTTTTTCGCGATTGTAAGTCAGCAGTGAAATCATTTTTCTGAACCCGGGGTTCAGCATGGCATCTTTGTAGGAATAGATTCTTGTCTTGGCCATACTGAGTATGTTCAAAATCGGAACCGTGCTGATGTCCTTGAAACCAAAATTACCGTGTTTCTTCGTGAGTATTAAATAGTCATCAATTGGGATAAGATATTTAAACGTATCAAGTTTCTTCAGAAGGTTGCGGAGGTTGTAATATTGTCTGAAGAAAGCGTGAAAGCCGTGTTCA
>JAOTUT010000032.1 GCA_029863735.1 Ignavibacteria bacterium | reverse complement strand
AATGGTCAAATCCTTTGATTAATATTGAAAATTCGGGGTAGAATATAGCAAAGAATTTTGAGAGAAATTAGTAATAAAGTTATCGAATACTTGGATAGATGTATAACAATGTCTTATCAATTACTTATTTTTTCAAATAAAAAATGAGCGAGAAATGATAAAAGCACTTATACCAAAGGAAGAAAAGTATTTTGACGACTTCAGGGAAATGATTTCCCACATCCAGCAAATGGCAAAATATACCGAGCAGCTTTTTGCTGATGAACTAATCGATAAAAACCACTACCTGAACATTAAGCCACTTGAATTGAGATGCGACGAAGTTGCATCGCGGGTTGTTAAAAGACTAAATAAAACTTTTATTACTCCATTCGACAGAGAAGATATTTTTGCTCTAACAAAAAAGTTGGATGATATCAGTGATATGCTTCTGGGTGCAGCTGCGCGCATCGAGACATTCAACATTACAAAAAAAATTCCCTATGCTGATAAACTTGCATCAATAATTAATAAACAGGTGCAGGAGCTGGGAATTGCTATACAGGATTTAAAAGCCCGAAGAATAAATGAAACAAAAGCCGTTAAAGATCTTGAATCGGAAGCAGATCAGGTTTACAGAATTGCAATTCAGGATCTCTTCTCGAATGAAAAAGATGCTATTGAATTAATTAAGAAAAAGGAGATACTTGATATTTTGGAAAGAACTTCTGATAGGTGTCAATCTGTTGCGAATGTTATTCTTTCCATTTTCATAAAGAATGCCTGATCATCCATGGAATTTGTAATATTTATTATTCTTCTCGCACTTGTCTTCGATTTCTACAATGGAATGAACGATGCTGCTAACTCTATAGCTACAATAGTTGCAACGAGAGTGCTCAGTCCTTTTCAGGCAGTGGCATGGGCAGCGTTTTTCAATTTTGTTGCTGCATTTCTATTTGGCGTAAGTGTAGCTACAACAATCGGTAAAGGATTAGTTGATGTAGCAATAGTAGACAATTTTGTTATTTTATCCGGCCTGGTTGGTGCAATAGTAATGACGGCGACTGCAACTCATTTTGGATTACCTATTAGTGTCTCTCATTCTATCATAGGTGGATATGGGGGTGCTGCTGTCGCTAAGGCTGGTTTTGTTGCATTGATTCTTGCCGGATATACAAAGGTAATTATTTTCATTTTTGCTGCGCCATTAATTGGAATGGTGATGGCATATTTCTTTTCTGTGATTACGCTATGGATTGTCAGAAATAAGCAGCCAAGAAAAGTTGATAAATATTTCCGACGACTTCAGCTCGTTTCTGCTGCATTGTACAGTTTAAGCCATGGTTCAAACGACGCACAAAAGACAATTGGAATAATAACCATAGTCTTGTTCACAAACGGAATCTTGGGAAACACTTTTTATATACCATTCTACATTATAATATTAAGTTACTCTGTAATTGCACTCGGCACACTATTAGGCGGATGGAAAGTGATCAGGACATTAGGAATGAGAGTCACAAAATTGACTCCATTCGGCGGATTCAGTGCAGAGACTTCCGCTGGATTAACAATTATCGGTGCGACCATTTTTGGGATTCCAGTAAGCACGACTCATACTATTACTGGATCTATAATAGGAGTTGGAGCAGTAAAAGGATTATCAGCAGTTAGATGGGGAGTTGCTAAAAATATTTTATGGGCCTGGGTTCTTACAATTCCTTTTTCAGCAATTTGTGCGATGATTACTTACGAAATAGTCACATACGTAGCTGCACTCATTTGAATGAGATGATTTATATTTTTTATAAAAACATTCTAACCTTAAATGTCCCATAAAGAATTTCAATAACTAGTCATCATTATCATCCTTATCATCTGCAAAGAGGAATTTTTCGTACTTATGTTTTACAAGATGCGCCTCAACAATAAAGAATACATCTTCGGCAATGTTGGTACAATGATCACCTAATCGCTCTAATTGCCTGGACATTACCAATAGAGCAATTCCAGGTTCGATGTTATCAGGACTTTGTTTCATAATATCAATTAAAATCTTATGATTATCGAAGTTCATTTTATCCAGAGCATTATCAGAGTCAATAACTGATCTTGCAAGTGTTTCGTTCCCTCCAACATAGGCGTCAATAGCATCTTTTAGCATTTGCCTAACAACTTTGAACATCGGATCCAAATTAGTTTGATTGTAGAACGCAGGTTTCTTTTTTATCATAATAATATATTCGGCAATATTGACTGCGATGTCGCCTATTCTTTCAAGGTTGTTATTAATTGTTAAGGAGGACATTATTAAACGTAAATCCATAGCAACAGGTTGAGTTAATGCGAATATTTTTTGACATATCTTATCTATTTTGTTATCGTACTTATCAACCTGCTTATCTTTTTCAATAACCTCTTTTGCTAATTCTAAATCTTCTGACTCTACAGATTTGATTGAAGCCTGCACCTGTTCATCAACAAGGCTGCACATTTTAATCACTCTTTTTTTTAGCTTTTCGATATGCTCGTCTAATAATCTCTCCATCTCTTCTCCTTCTATGTTGAAATTAAAAATTTATCTCAAAAAATCAACCGAACCTACCTGTAACATAATCCTCAGTCTGCTTATTTCCCGGATTTGTAAATATTGTAGTTGTTTTGTCATACTCAATTAGCTCACCGAGATAAAAGAAAGCAGTTTGGTCACTCACTCTGGCAGCTTGCTGCATATTATGAGTTACAATGACTATTGTATATTCCTTTTTTAAATCGTGAATTAGCTCCTCAATCTTGGCCGTTGAAATTGGATCTAATGCACTGGCAGGTTCATCCATCAGAATAATTTCAGGTTCAACTGCTAAAGCCCGGGCAATGCACAATCTTTGCTGCTGTCCTCCTGATAGACTGAGTGCGTTTTCATTGAGTCGGTCCTTAACTTCATCCCAGATTGCAGCCTGATTTAAAGTTTTCTCGACAATTTCATCAAGAAATTTTTTATCTCTTATTCCGTTTATCTTTGGACCATAAACAATATTTTCGTAAATCGTTTTAGGAAACAGGTTGGATTTTTGAAACACCATACCTACATTTTTTCTTAAATTAACTATATCAAGCGATTTATCGTATATATTAACTCCGTCTATAAAAACTTCACCTTTAGTTTTAACATTATCGATAAGGTCGTTCATTCTATTTAAAACTCTGAGAAAGGTAGATTTCCCGCAACCGGAGGGACCAATAAATGCAGTAACGCGCTTTGCAAGAATATCCAGGGTTATATTTTTTAGCGCCTGTTTATCTCCATAGAACAGGTTTAAATCTTTTACAACTATTTTAATTTCTTTCATAAACTTCTAAATTAAAAATTATAATCTTCCTAATATTTTTCTAAAACGATACCTGAAAATAATTGCCGTTATATTCAGAAGGAATGTTAATACAATTAATACCAACGTTGAACCGTATTGTAACGGTAATGTTTTAGTTGGGTTAGACGACTGTGTTGCCATAATAAAAATATGATAAGCCAGATACATAAACTGCTCTGTTGGATTGATCATCGGAATACAATATCCGCCAATGCATAAATCGGCAATTGGCAGATTAGGTAAAAAGAATGCTGCACCCAGGAATAATATCGGTGCTGTTTCACCTGCACCACGGCTAATTGCAAGAATAGTTCCGGTTAAAATTCCTGGTCTGGCTTGTGGAAGAACAACATTTTTTGTTGTTTGCCATTTAGTTGCTCCAAGTCCGTAAGATGCATCTCTGTGAGATTTTGGAACAGAGTTCAATGCTTCTAGAGTAGAGACAATTACTATAGGTAAGACTAATACTGCCAATGTTGCTGATGCCCACAATAACGCTGGCTGACCGAAAAGTAAACCAGTTTGCAAAATTTCATCAAGATTTTTTCCGATAAATAAAATAAAAAATCCCAATCCAAATAAGCCAAATACTATTGATGGTACACCAGCGAGATTATTTATAGACGTTCTGATTATTCGTGTGAAAAAAGTATCCTTTGCATATTCGTTGAGATAAATTGCAGAGAACACACCAAGCGGCACAGTAAAAATCACCATTAACAATGTTACAGCTATAGTTCCAAAAATCGCAGGACCAATTCCACCTTCAGTCATATTATTTTTTGGTGAATCAATCAGAAACTCAAGAGAAATAACCCCAATGCCTTCAATAAATATTTTACCAAGCAAGAGGATTAAAACAAAAACAAGGAAGAAAAACATTAATCTTACAATCCCTAAAAAGATAGCTCCGGAAAAATCTTTTTTTCTTTTCTTTAGTTCCATATCATATTAAACTAAAAGGTGTTTTTCTTTCTCATCCTGTTAATAATAATTTCAGCAATCAGGTTCAGGAAAAAGGTAAACGTGAATAAAACAATTCCAATGAAGAATAATGAGTAATAATGATCTGAACCCTGTGATACTTCACCCATCTCTGCGGCAATAGTGGCTGTCATCGTTCGGACACTAAGGAAGATGTTTGATGTAATATTTGCGGCATTGCCTGCACACATAAGAACTATCATCGTTTCTCCGATTGCTCTGCCGAAACCAAGAATAATACTTGCTGAAACACCACTGAACGCAGCGGGCAAAATAACTTTGCTGATGGTTTGCCATTTTGTTGCACCTAATCCATACGAAGCCATTCTGAGTTTGTTAGGAATTGAGTGAAGTGCATCTTCAGTTAGTGAAGCTATGATTGGAATGATAACAAAAGACAATCCGATTGCAGCAACGAATGCATTTAATCTATTTGCAGGATTTAAAAGATCATTAAAGAATGATGCACCAATAACCAGCATTATAAACCCAAGTACTACTGTAGGTATTCCTGCAAACAACTCTATCATCGGTTTGAGAAATTCTTTAAGCTTAGGGTTAGCAACTTCAGAAAGATAGATGCCTGCGCCAACACCGAGTAATGTTGAAATAACTGTTGCAGGAAAAGCTGTAAGAAATGTTCCTATCAAAAGAGGTATCAATGAGTATCTTGGTTCTTCTGATGTCGGATACCATTCAAAAACTTTTTGTACGGTTCCGGATGCATCTGCTCTATCAAAGTAAAGAAAATCCAGTAGACTAATGTGATCTAAGGCTCTGAATCCTTCTTTAAAGAGAAAGATGAATATCAGGATAATAAAAATCAGCGCCATCGTTCCATTCACAGCAAAAAAGAATTTTATTGCTGATTCTTTTACCCTTGTAAACTTCTTTATCTTTTTAGCGTACTTTGAATTCTCCGATTGAGAGTAAAAATCTTTTTCTTCCATTATGACATCAAAAATAATAAATCAAAGCATTCTATAAGAACTGAAAGTAAAAAGTAATTCTGCCAGTTAACGATGGATCAATGGTTACACCATCTTCAGGCTGTTCATACGTTTCAAAGAGAAAGTTTGGTATAATTGCAACCTTTTCATTGAGAATAAAGCTTAAACCTGCAATAAACAGATTCCTTGCATCACCTCTAAAGTCACCTGAAATATTCGGATCGTAATAATCGTATCTACCAACGCCGACCAGCATATCTGTAAATTTATACCAACCGAATAAAGACACTCCTAGTGCATTACGGTTTTGGATTACATAGTCAGTTTCTGTGGATTGAATTGCATCATTGTAAGTAACCTGCCAAAAGGATTCTACACCAAAAGAAAAATTATTTTTTTTCTGATACCCTAAAAATAGATCTGTTGTTAAAGCATCATTCTTAAAACTTTGATCAATTTGTGAAAACTCTTTATCAGCTTTAAATCTATAATCACCATAAAGAGTTAATCTACATTCTTCACTTGGTTGTAAATCTACTTGTGCATATGTTCTTTTAAATTTATCACCTTCAGTTGCCAGGGTGCTGCCATTTCCATACATCAACCAATACTTAATACTTCCGGAAGAGGTTAATCTTCCTTTAAGAGAAGCACCTAAATCTCTTGAGCCTACAATTCTTCTTAAATCCATTATTGTTCTTTCAAGAGATCTGTAGCCCCAATAACTTTCTGAAACACCGAAAGCCGGAGTTGGTTGAATACCAAAAATAAAATTGCTGCCTTTAAAAATATTTTTCCAGTTGAGGTACGCATCTTTAACATACGTTACAAATAGCGTATTGTTTACACTTACCAGTGTTTGCGATTCTAACCTGAATCTGGTGCTGAACTGATCTGATATTGTGTAGTCATAAGTAAAATAAATTCTTCTGAAATCAAATCCCTGCAGATCCTGAATTCCGCTAAGTCCAGTATTGTTTAAATTGTCAATGGTTGAATCTCTCATAATATTGTAAAAATAATCTCCGAACATATATCCGGAAATTTTTCCTTCGCCAACTTCCTGAGAAAAGTTCGGTGCTGACAGAAGCAGGTATAAAAATCCTGTAAGAATAATTTTTTTCATTTTTCTCTCTCTGTTTGTTTCGACTTGCGTGTTAATAATTAAAAAGCTTCCTGCTCTCTCATTCCGGAAGCTTTAACTTTTGATTTACTTTTTGGAAGGTAATGGAATATATTCCATTGATCCAACTAATTTTTGTCCCTCTGGTGAGAGAATAAAATCAATATAATTTTTGAGCTCACCGGTAGCCTGACCATTTGTAAAACAATAAAGGTACCTAGAAATTGAATAGTCACCATTCCAAATGACATCATAAATTACCTTACCATTTTCAGCAGGAGAAATTGCCGGAGATGTGTCGTCTTTCTTTATATAAAGAATTTTCACATCATTTCTCAATGCAAAATATCCAACTCCGCCGTAGCCGATTCCTTTAACATCTCTTGCAACTGCTTCAGCGAGAGCTGCAGTTCCTTGAAGCACTTGTGTGGAAGTTGCATAATCAATTTGTTTGCCCGATTCATTTTTTCCGAGAACATGCTCTTTAAAGAATTCATAAGTACCACTGCTATTTTCTCTTCCGTATAGTGTAATCATCATATCGGGGCCACCAAGCTGTTTCCAGTTAGTAATCTTCCCGCTGAATATATCACTCACCTGTTTTACTGTAAGATTATCTATCTTGTTATCCGGATGAACAATCAATGCAATTCCATCTAGGGCAACTTCATATACAACCGGGATAACACCTTTTTGTTTTGCAGTTTCGAACTCACTATTTTTTAATTCTCTTGAAGAGTTTGCCAGATCGAGTGTACCATTTAACAATGCAGCTACGCCTGTTCCTGAACCTCCACCTGTAACCTGAATTGAAACGTTTGGATTACTCTGCATATAAACTTCTGCCCACTTTTGGGCAAGATTAACCATTGTATCTGAACCCCTTACTGAGATTACAGTTTTCTCTTCATCGTTTTCCTTCTTCTTACATCCGAAAAAGAGAATAGGTGTGAGTAACAAGATTGTTATGAATAATAAAATATTTTTCTGCTTAACCATTTCTCTTGCTCCTTGAAATTAATAATTGATTTTCTCGAGTAAACTAACTTAAGACTCCAATGTTAAAAAATTGTTAAGAAAAGATTATGTGTTTGTTAAGATTGGCAAAAAAATAACAAAATTGATCAAACAAGCTGATTTTTCAAAAACTTTTCGATTTTCAGATGTCCCTTATTTAGTTTTCCATATTTTGCTTTGACGACTTCCAACAATGAAAGAGATTGAATAATATAATTTTTCATCAAAAGTTTAAACTGATTATTTTTAGACGATTTTATTTTAGCATCCAATGCATCGATATGTTTTTTTATTGTGTAGATATCACCACGATCAATTGGGCCAGAGAGTGCTTTTGCCGGTGATAATTTGAAAACATTATCGAGTGCTGATTGAGTTGTCTGCCTGAGAATATTTTTAGACGAATTACTTTTTGAAGATATGAGTGAGAATGCATTAAAAAGATTTCCGACCAGAAAATTTGAACTGTGAACTGCTGCAAGGTGATGAAAAACTTTTTCATCGGAAACAATCATATGGGATTTTAGTTTCAGTTTCCCGCTCAACTGAATTAAAAACTGCGTTGCTTGTTTATTTTCTGCTTCGATTGATGCGGGGGAATTTTTTATATCAACTATATTTTTTGAAGGAAATGGTCTGATAATATGAAGTGAGCCGACAACACAACCCTTCTTTTTTAAAGATTCTAATGCGCCAATATCTTCAACACCGGAGAAATGTATACAAATACATTTCGTGAAATCTCGTTTTAACCTTGATAATTTTTCAGCAACTTTTTTTATCTCTCCATCAGGGACTGTTAAAAAGAAGATATCAACTTCAACAGTAATTTTACTTATAGAGTTTGCGTGATGGGGAATTGAAAATTTATTTGCAAGAAGCTCTGCAGAACTTAGCTTTCTACTAATTACACATTGAATATTATATCCGGATTTAACAAGTGCCGAAGTGACGGAATAAGCAATTTTACCGGCTCCAATTATAGCAATACTTTTTTTTGTCAATCGGTACTAACCTCCATAAAAAACCGCAGAAAGATATCCGACAACTTCCGAGCTATCACCTGTAACATCACCTGAATCACTTCTGTGAAGAACCATAGAATGACGGATGTTTTTAAGATTCGATGCTTTCATTAATACAACGATTGGGCCGCCTCCACAGGCTTCACAAGTGTGATTTTCAAGATCCTTTTGAAGAGATTCAAAATCGAATTCCCTGACTGTCCTTTCAACTACTGAATCAAGTTTATCAGCTTGTGATTTGGTATAAAAATGTGATAAATCCGAGCTTGCAACAATCAATGTTTCATTATCAGAAATTTCAGCTAGTTTTTTAGCCAGAGTATCAATATTTCTTTTTGTTTGATCTCCCATCACAACAGGAACAATCTTAAAATCTTTCAGTACGGATTGCAGAAAAGGTAGCTGAACTTCAAGCGCGTGTTCTCTTCGGTGTCCTTCATAGCCTAAAAATATTTCACCATCAGTTGTAAGAAGTTTGTCACGAAATTCTTTATCAACTTTTAGAATACCTAGGGGAGTTTCATAAGCATCGCCCTCGAATATGCTGATGCCCGGAAAATATTCTGAATGACTTGGAGAAATGACAACAACTCTTTTATACTTATTCCCAATTAAAAGATTATAAGCATGGGCAGCTGTCTTCCCCGAGTAAACATATCCAGCGTGAGGTACTACAATTCCAAAAACTTTTTCAACTCTTTCTTTTGGTTTAGTAACATCAAGGAGAAGTCTAATATCTTTTTTTAACTTCTCAGGACTTGATGGATAAAAATGACCTGCAACCTGAGCCGGTCTAATGTAATTCATATTCTACCTCCTTTTCCTTTCTCTGAAAAAACAAGTGCAGTAAAAACTTTTATATTCAACATTCTTTCTTTCCAGTAATTTCCATACAATCCTGCTTTATAACAAAGAGCTGTAAGAAATTCTGCACGATTATAATTTTGTTCTGTTGCCACCTGCGGAAGAAGAACTGCTCTTCCTCCTTCTTCCAGTAAAAGTCCATGCTTGCCAACTTCAATTTCATCATAACTTTTGATTGGTTGAAATTGTGAGAGAACAGAAATTTCAATTGTAACTTCATCAAGTTCATCTCTGCTTAATTCCCCAAAACGTGGGTCACCAAAAGCAGAATGTTTAGCTGCTTCAATTATGGTTTCAAATAAAGGTTTTTGAGAAATGATATAACCAATGCATCCTCTGAGCTCATGGTTAATGTGCAACGTAACGAAGCCACCCAATTCCATTTTAAGTTTTGGATAAGCTTTATAATCAATCTTACTAACATCACATTCACTGAATTCTTCCAGAATTGATTCACGTGCAGCTTTAAGTAGTATTTCTTTTTCTTCGGTTGATAATTCCATTATATCACCTGTCAATTAACAATCTTGTAAACAACAAGCCTAGTCTTTCCGAACAAAAGAAACAGGAGTTCATCTTTAACAAAGAATGAATCGGTTAAAAACAGACTCGTTTCTTTATTGATTACTTCTTCTAAAATATACTTTCCTGTGTATAAATCAACTGCCTTAAAAATATTGGTCAAAGTTCCGCGAGAATTGGCTTCGTGAAAACTTATCATCAATAATTGATTTTTTATTATAAATTCAACTTTTCCCGAAATCACAAAATCATTCCTCAAAGCTTTAATGAATTCACTTGCCGGATTTTGATCGACCGAATCTGATTCGAATGTTTCAGGAAATAAGTAGTCGTCGTTACTTTCATTTATCATAGATTCACTGCGAAGATTATTAACCTGCTCATAGTCTTCACCAATATCTTCCAGTATCTCGCCGTTAACAGAATTGAGGCAATAATAATTTCTCCCTTCAAACTTTTCTTTGTATGCATATAATTTATTATCAAGTACAAAAAGAAAAATTAACTCCGGATTTTGCCAGATCAATTCTTTTTTCGATAAATAATACGCGAAGATACCTCTGTGCTTCGGCATATCAGGCTTGGCGAACTTATGGAAGAAAATAATGTCATCCTGCACTGCTTCAATACCAACCCAGAATTTATCGTCAAGTTGAAAGTTGCTTAA
>JAOTUT010000431.1 GCA_029863735.1 Ignavibacteria bacterium | reverse complement strand
AAGATACGGCTTCGTAAACTAATTCCCCTGGAGGAAAACGAATGCAAAAGATTACATACAGCAAATTTGAGCACGAGCTCAACAAGTTTCTGAAGGAGTATCTTGCAGATGATTCATATGATCATCTGAAAGAAAGGCTTGATCTTCCGAAAAAAGAGTCAGATTTAGTTTCTGAAAAAATAAATGAATTTTATAGGGAACAATTACAAATCGATAAACATTCCTCAAAAGACCGTATCAGGGTTGACAGGATAATTACTTTTTCAGAGAAAAATTTAGCACCCGAAAAGTTCTGCAAATTACTTGTTCAACTTGGCAGGATATGTATTTCCGAAGGGAAGGTAGATCTGGCAAATGAGATATTCAAAAAAGCAAACAAGCTGACAAATAATGACCTTACTAAGGCTGAGTCACTTTTAGGTTTAGCAGACGTATTAAGCAGGAGAGCTAAATGGACCAAAAGTTTGGAAACCATTTTTAATGCAAAGGCACTATTTAAATCTATACCTGACTATCGTGGTTTGGCAAAATGTGAAAACCTCCTCGGTACAATCTTCGGAGAACTTGGCGACATACTAAAGGCAAAAAAGCACTTACTGACTAGTTTATCCCTTATAAAGAGTGATGAAGATTTAGAACTAGCAGCTAATTTATATTCAAACCTTGGAATTGTTTACAGCATCCAGGAAAGTCCCGAGGCTTCAGTTAGCCATTTGAACAGGGCTTTAGCATTGTATAACAAACTTGGTAATCAGAAATGCGCCTCAGAGGTTAGTCTGAATATTGGCATAGTTTATTATGAATCGGAGCATTACGACGCTGCAATGGTTACTCTGGACTCGGCAATTGAAGTTGCAAAGGCAGGAGGCTTTTTATCTGTTTTGTGTCTTACTTACCTTGCCAAAGCCCAGGTGCTTATTAAATTAAATAACTTTTATTATGCTTCCGAGTTTGCAAACAGTGCATTAGAGATCAGTCATAAACTAGACGATAAATTAACTCTGGCTGATATTTATAAAGTAAAAGGAATAATTGAAAGACATTTGGAAAACTTTACTGCTTCCGAAACTTATCTCCTCAACAGCTTAAGAATTAATAATAGTCTTAATAATGAGTTGAATGTTGCAGAAACATCATTTGAACTGGGTCTGTTGTATGAAAAGATGAAAGATGCAGATTCTAGAAATATTTATTTAAAGAGATCACGAAACTACTTTAAGAATATAGAAGCTAATGCAAAGGTTGATTTAATTGAAGAAATGTTAAGATTTAGTGCAGCCTAATAATCTAGTTGCTTATAAAGAGGTAAAAATGAATAATAAAAATAAAAGTATCGTTAAGGATTTAAAACAACTCCTTAATAATTACCTGACAAAAGGTTCAGCAAAAGATTTTATTAAGATGCTTGATGAGGAAATTTCACTAAAAGTGGATCCCAAACCTGAGATACCCGAAGCAGATAAATTGCAAATCGAGTATGAACTTCCGAATGGTATTGATTACAGGATACCCATAGATAAAGTGATTACATACTGTGCAAAGGAACTATCCGAGGAAAAGTACTTTAATTTAATGCTGGATCTCTCCCAAATAATGCTTTTTGCGGGTGAGATTTCATTTTCATTAGAAATTGCCGAGGATTTATTAAGCAAGCTGCTTTCAAACGGGAAACTTGCAGGTATTCAGGCTGAAACTAATTTGATGATCTCAAAAATATATTGGTCTCAGGCACATTGGGATGAGTGCAATTACTACATAGCCGAGGCAATGAGCATATTTAAATCAATTAATAGTGAACCCGGAATAGCAAAATGCGAGAATATGCTGGGAACGTTATACGGTGAGAAGGGTGATTTCGATAAAGCTCAAAAGCATTTGAAAAACGCGTTAAATCACTTAAGTGATAAAGATGATTTATCAGCAAGGGCAATGATTTTAACAAATCTAGGAATCATAAGTACAATAAAAGGCGATTATGAAAAGGCTGTTTGGAATTATAAAAATGCTGAAATAAAATTTAACCAACTCAACGATGTAAGAAGGTTAGCGAGAGTTTATCATAATACCGGAATGTTATACACCAGGATGGAAAGTTATGATGCAGCGCTGGATGAATTTAACAAGTGTATAACACTGTCTCTGGAAAACGACTATTTATCAAATTGTGCTGTGGCTTATATAGGTAAGTCATTCATCTATGCAAAACTAAAAAATCCGGCTTTGGCTGATGCATATACAGATAAAGCTATGGAAATAGCGTATAAGTTAAACGATACCCTGTCTATCGCAGACATATACAAAGTTAAGGGAATGATACAAAACGATATGAGCAATTTTGAGCTTTCAGAAGAATTATTT
>JAOTUT010000430.1 GCA_029863735.1 Ignavibacteria bacterium | reverse complement strand
TTACAACGAGAGTTGTAGGATTTGGTGATATGCTTGCAGAAAAGTTCAAGCTTGTCTTCAGATTGAATGTTGGTGCTGCTGTAATGGGTCTTGGTTATATAGTTGGATTGAAATATGCTGCGATTATCTGCGCAGGTTCTTTTATCTCGTGGTATTTGTTAATTCCCGTTATCTCTTACATCGGTGGTGGACTAACGGAAACATTCGGTACCGGTGCAACGAAACTTATTTCTATGATGAGTGCAGAAGAAATATTCAGGCAATATGTAAGGCACGTTGGAATAGGTGGAATTGCAATGGCTGGTATAATCGGAATTATTCGATCGTCTAAAATTATTAAATCAGCAATCTCACTAGGATTCAAAGAGATATTTGAAAAGAAGCACATAAATGAAGGTCAAATAAGAACGCAACGTGATCTTCCAATGAAGATAATTGTGGTTGGGATTGTACTTACTGCAATTCTTTTATTAGTGTTTTTCTATATGGGTGTTGTTTATAATATCGGCTGGGCATTAGCAGGTTTGCTTATTGTTCTAATAATTTCATTCCTTTTCACTACGGTTGCGGCAAATGCAATTGCAATTGTTGGAACAAATCCGGTAAGCGGAATGACATTGATGACATTAATTCTTTCTTCCATTATTCTAACCTCTGTAGGATTAAAAGGCAGCTCAGGAATGATTGCTGCTTTAATAATTGGAGGAGTAGTTTGTACGGCACTTTCAATGGCCGGTGGTTTTATAACCGATCTTAAAATTGGATACTGGCTTGGTTCTTCCCCATACAAACAGGAAAGATGGAAATTTCTTGGTGTACTTGTTTCAGCTTTGACGGTAGGTTTTGTAATAATGATATTAAATGAAACATACGGATTTGTTGGAGAAGGAGCATTGGTTGCACCACAGGCAAATGCAATGGCAGCTGTAATTCAACCATTGATGGATCAGCAGCCTGCACCATGGACGCTCTATATAGTAGGTGCTATACTTGCCTTAGTTCTTACGATGATTAAAGTCCCTGCACTTGCATTTGCTCTTGGTATGTACATTCCTCTTGAACTTAATACACCACTACTTGTCGGTGGATTAATTGCTCATTTTGTTTCAACAAGAAGCAAAGATGAAAAAATAAATAACGCGAGGAGAGAAAGAGGTACATTAATTGCCTCGGGCTTCATAGCAGGAGGTGCACTAATGGGTGTTGTTAGCGCTTTCCTCCGATATGCAGGTTATAACTGGGTAAATGCTGAATGGTTTGAATCTCACTCAGCAGAACTAATAGCATTGATAATGTTTGCTCTTCTTTGCGCTTATATGATCTGGGATTCTTTGAGAGGAAAACCGGAAGAGATGGATTCGACACCGGGTTATCCAGACGGCAACAGTAAATTATAATTTTCTTTAGAGACGCATCTTTGATGCGTCTTTTTTTGCTAATTCTTATTTATTGTATTTGAAAGTTCGTTTATATTATTTTTAAATAAAATAATACTACAACAATCGATGCTAATGCAAAAGCTCCTATAATGCTAAAATATATTAGCTTGATATCTTTTGATTGTTTATCTAACCGACTAAAAATTTTTAATTTGTTATCGCCCATTTCTGATGAAATATTTTTGGACATGTTTTTCATTTCCGCGAGTATTGATTTATCTCCCGATTCAATTCGTGATTGTAGAGCTTGAACTTCACTGCTTAAAGACGACATTTTAGAATCGACTTTGGAATCAATTCTATCCAACTTAGAAGGAATTTCCATCTTGTCAAATTTGTCAATCAGTATGTATGCTTTTTCAGAAAGCTTTTCAAATTCATCTTTAAGTTTTGTAATGGTATTAATAATTTTTGATGCAGCTTCGATCGATATCTTCGCTGTTTCTATATACTCAACGGCCGATTTTAGTTTAGTAAGTTCCCCCTCAAGCTTAACAATTTCTTCCTGTAAGAGATCTTCCATAGATTAATGTGGTCTGTTTATAAGATGAATATTATCTTTAATTCTATGTTTCAGTTAAAAAATTCTACCCTTTTCCACTTCGTTGTCTAAAGGTTTTTCTGCACTAATTCAAATTATCGTGGCAATTTTAATACCGTAAAGTTTCTTCGAAATTCATCAATAATTCAGTTTTATGCGATAAATTTTACTGAAATGCCAAGCGGATAAAAAAGATTTGGTTAAGGTATGACTATGAATACTTGTTCTACTATTCTTAATATGGGTTAATAATACTAAAGCTGGTTAATCTGGATTTATTTCCAATTCTCTCAACTTACTAATAAGGTTCTTCAATTCAATATCTAATCGCTCACCAGTCTTTCTAATCTTTACTTCACATTTATTTTCTTTAAGCTTTTTCT
>JAOTUT010000429.1 GCA_029863735.1 Ignavibacteria bacterium | reverse complement strand
GAGATGTTTATGAAATATTAACATCACAAGCTGAATCTGTTCCTGCCGGAAGTGAAGGATTATTTTTCCTTCCATACTTAACTGGCGAAAGAACTCCTTATCCCGATCCAAATGCAAAGGGTGCTTTTATTGGGTTGAATGTTCGTCATACAAAATCATATTTGATAAGAGCAGTTTTGGAGGGTGTTGCTTACAGTCTTAAGGATTGTTATGAACTGATTTCAAATCTCGGAATTAAAGCAGAACGGTTGATTATTTCTGGTGGTGGAGCAAAGAGTAAATTATGGAGAAGTATAATATCAGATATCTTTAATGCTGAAATAAACACACTCACCTGCACAGAAGGCGCGCCTTATGGCGCTGCGATCCTGGCCGCAGTTGGATCCGAAAATTATAAAAATGTAAATGAAGCTTGCGAGAAAATATTGAAGATAGATTCAAAGATCGAACCTGATAAAAAGAGGGTATCTACCTATAATGACTTTTATTCAATTTATAAACAATTATATCCACAATTAAAAAATTCGTTTCAAAATATTTCTGAAAAAGTAAATAAACACTATGGCAGTTAAAGTTCTACTGGATACAGATATAGGCACTGATATCGATGATGCTATATGTTTAACATATCTGCTTGCTAATCCAAATTGCAATCTTCTTGGAATTACAACTGTGACCGGTGAACCGGAAAAAAGAGCTATGCTTGCAAGCTCTTTATGCATTCTTGCCGGAAAGGATATCGCAATCTATCCGGGAACAGCTGAGCCATTAATTATTGAGCAGCAGCAGAAAATTGCTCAGCAAGCAAAATCGTTAGAGAAGTGGAAGCACAAAAAAGATTTTCCTAACGGTCAAGCAATCGAGTTCATGCGAAAAACAATCAGAGAAAATCCCAATGAAGTAATTCTATTGACTATCGGACCTTTAACTAATGTTGGATTACTTTTTAAAGTCGATGAGGAGATTCCGTCATTATTAAAAGGACTTGTAATGATGTGTGGTTATTTCGAACATAAAATTGTGGGATGGAACAAGCTTGAATGGAATGCAAGGGGAGACAATCACGCATCGGATATTGTGTACAAATCGGATGTTAAAATGCACAGATCGATCGGAATTGATGTTACTTCTCAGGTAACGATGAATTCAAAAGAGTTTAGAGAAAGGTTCAGTGCTGACATATTTAAACCCTTGCAGGATTATGCACAGCACTGGTATGATTATTCGCATACAATTACTTTTCATGATCCGCTTGCTGCCGCTACAATTTTTAATGGTAAAATCTGCGGATTTGAAAAAGGGAATGTTTCAATTGAATTAAATGATCCCGATACTGCCGGCTTAACAAAATGGGAAATGAACCAGAACGGCAAACACAATATTGCTACAACAGTAAACAAGGAAGAATTTTTTAAGGAATATTTTTCGGTATTCTGAAATTATGAAAAGATATTATGACATACTTTATTTTTCTGCTGTAATCATTCTAATGATTTTTATTATGAGCTGTTCCAAACAAGAAGATAATAAAAAGACAAAAGTAATATTCTGGCACAGCTTCGTTGCTACTACTATTCCTGCACTGAATGAATTAGTTGAGCGGTTTGAAAAAGAACATCCTAATATTGATGTTGAAGCACAGTATGTTCCCACTGGAGATGCTCTTGTCCAAAAACTTATTACTGCGATTCAAAGTCAGACTGCTCCAGATGTAAGCTGGATTCATGCAGATTTTCTTGATAAATTGATCGAGTCCGATGCCATTTATCCAATGGAACATTTTGTCAAAGGAAAAAACGGACTCTCAGAAGAAGAGATGAATGATTTCTTCCACCAGCTTCTGGGCGCTTTCTCTCACAATAATGTACTTTATGCGCTTCCAATGGATGCTACAGTTTTAGCTTTGGTGTATAACAAAGATCAATTCAGAGCAGCAGGAATTAATCCGGATATTCCTCCTAAAACCTGGAATGATTTAAAAGAGTATTCAAAAAAACTTACTTTGGATAAGAACGGCGATGGGAAAACTGATCAATATGGATTTTACGTTCCTGCGTATCCGGGTTCCGGACCACTAAGTATCTGGATGGTTTTACAATGGAGTCCGTACTTATGGCAAGCTGGCGGCGAAATAATTGATTCAACACAATCAAAAGTATTATTCAATTCAGAAGCTGGCGTTCAAGCACTCACGCTCTGGAAAGAAATTTATGACGAGCTTAATTTCAGTAATTATTCGTTTACTCATGATATGGGATTAGCATCAGGAAGTTTATCAATGATTATGGATGGTCCATGGGATTTACCAACTTTTAGAAAAATGAAAAATATTGATTGGGCTGTTGCATCGTTGCCGGAAGGACC
>JAOTUT010000428.1 GCA_029863735.1 Ignavibacteria bacterium | reverse complement strand
GTATTTAGATAAATATTCCGACATTGATCTTGAGATAGGAATCACCGAGTCAACTCTTGGTAATTATGATAGATCAATAAATCAACTTACAATTGTTGACACAACTTATAAGAATACTCCTAATTCTGCCGTAGCTAAGTATGAAATAGCCTCGGTATATGAATACGGATTAAATCAACTGGACAGTGCTGCTGTTTATTATAAGAAAGCTGCCGTTTCTCAATTGCCAAAAGAATATATCCGTCCCGCAAAAGATAAAGACAGACTTTTTACACGATATATTTCTTTGAAAAATGATTTGAACAAATATTACAAACAGTTGTTTTACTTAGAAAATCCGGAAGATTTTAAAAAAGATTCAGCTTTATATGTTCAGGATTCTTTAGCAATTGCTGATGAGATTGCAAACGCAAAAGAACTTCAGGAAATTTGGTCGGGACTCGGCGATTTATTAGTGGGCACAAAAGATACTACAGGCTATTACCAGGATTCAGTGAAAGTTGCGGACACATTGATTACTTTTCTAAAAGATTCATTAGAGTATGAAAATGTAAACAGGGATTCAATTTTTTCCTGGGTCAAAAACCCGAAACCGCAGGATTCACTTTTGGTTGCTAAATTTGATAGTATGATTACTAACAGAACATTTGATCCAAATGCAAAACAAAAAATTGAACAGGAGAAACGTGAACGTGAGGCTCTGGCTAGTCAATTAACAGCTTCGTTGCCTGATACACTTAAGTTTAAGAATAACCCACCGAGGCGTCCGAAGATTTCTGAAGATTCATTGAAAACGCTGCTGGCAAAAAATCAACTTAACCTCGGTAATTTATTTTTATCAGAATTCGATATGCCCGATTCAGCTTATAAATATTATTACAGTAATCTGACTGAATATGCTAACAACTCTTACTATCCTACTTCAATGTTTGCAATGGGTAGTTATTATTTAACAGTTGAAAATAAAAAAAGCGCCGACAGTCTTTTCAATATTATTTATGATAATTATAAAAATGAAAGTATTGTTAATGCGGCTGCAGTAAATCTAGGCAAACCTTTAATCGATCTAAAATATGATCCCGCTTTAGAGCAATATACGCAGGCAGAAAACTTAATATTTGCAGGTGACTATTCCTCAGCGTTGTTTGAGCTTAAAAAAATTCCAAAAGATTTTCCCAAATCAGCAGTAGCACCCAAAGCAATTTTTGCTTCCGGCTGGATAGAAGAAAATGAGCTAAACGATCCTGAGGCAGCCGTAGAATATTATGATACTTTAATCGCCAGATATCCCGCTTCTGATTATGTCAGATTCGTAGCTCCCAAAGTTTCATTTTATAAACAAGAAAAAAGAAGAGAAGAGTTAGCTTTAGAGGATTCTTTGAATACATTGGCTCACCACGATTCGGTTAAAACAGATACTATTCAGGTTGCGGTAGAAACAGCTACTCCAAAAGATACTGTTCAGGTATCTGTCACTGAAGAAGATCAAACACCAGTACAGCAGGGAAATAATACTGGCAATGGAATTAAAAAAACTGCTGTGGTAAAAGAGCCCGTCTGGAATCCACGCAAAAGATAGCAAGATAGAAAAAGAATACGGCCGTAGAATTAAGGAAAAAATTTTTCTAAATATGAACCGTAAGCACGTACTCGAATTGATTGAAGAAGGGGAAAATCTTCAATGTGAATTCAAAAGACATTTCACTACTCCCGAAAAAATTGCTAGAGAGATGATTGCATTTGCCAACACCAAAGGCGGTTATGTTATTTTCGGAGTGGATGATAACAAGGAAGTAGTTGGAGTTGACAGCGAAAAATCAGAATCAGAAATGATCAAAGATGCAGCAGAGAATTACTGTGAGCCACCTCTCAACTATTCGACTGACTTTATTGAATTGTACGGAAAAGAATTAGTTGTCGTTAGCATTCCTGAATCGGATAACAAACCACATAGAATTCAGGATTACCAAAGTGAACTGGAGATCAACAAAGCTGTTGTGCTAGTTCGTGTAAATGATAAAAGCGTGCAGGCAAGTAAAGAAATGGTAAGAATACTCCGTGCAAAATCTACAGACCTTGCTTTAAAGAAATACCAGATTGGTCAGGTTGAAAAAATGGTTTTCGAGTATCTTGGGAAATACGAACGAATTTCGGTTAAAGAACTTAGTAATCTTGTCAACATTTCGGAAAGAAGAGCTTCGCGAACACTTGTGAAGATGGTTCGTGCAAACCTGCTTTTAATTCATACCAAAGACAACGGTGAAGAATTTTTCACTGCGGCGGCTTAATTTTAATTATCAAAAATCTCTCGCAGTCTGAATATCGTAACTCCATACGCAACTGCAACATTCAGAGATTGCTTTATT
>JAOTUT010000427.1 GCA_029863735.1 Ignavibacteria bacterium | reverse complement strand
GTGCTGCTTTATTCACTTCTGCAGAATATTCCTCCTGCATAACCTGACCTGATCCAATTACGTGATAGTCAATCATATAATAAGCGGCAAAAATTATTGTGAGAATGAAAAGCCAGGAAAACCATGGTGGAATTTTGCTGTCAAGTTCTTTAATTCCATCAAAATCATGTTCGAACATTATATCTTTCTCACGTTCGATGGGAGTCGATTTAGTAATAATTTGATTTAGTTTTGATAATATTGATGCTTTCTTCTCTTTAACAACTTTCGGTTTTGCCTCGTAATAAATAATGCTGAGCAGAGTAATCACTATAACCAAAAGTAAAATCAATGCAACAGTATCATAATAATTTGGGGGGAAATCAGATTCACCTGCAGCAAAAGTCTGTGAGAAAAATAAAATCGCAAACGATATCAGCAATTTAAAAATTAAAGCGACTTTGTGGAGTTTGTTATCTTTCATTTTATTCCACCTGTTAAATTTGAAAACTCATTATTATCTGATTCGAGCGGAAGTTCGCTCATTTCTTTAATGTAATTTTTATCAACCTTGAATAACCAGATTATCATTCCAACGAAGAATAAAATAAAAATCACCATCGAAACGATCGTATAAAATTCAACACCTTCAATAGATTGTAAAACTTCTTTAAACATTTTATTTACCTGCTTGTCCCGAAGCTTTAATGTCGGTGCCGAGTCTTTGCAAGTAAGCGATAAGGGCAATTATTTCTTTATTTGGTTCTGCTGGTGCACCGGCATTTTGAAGATCCATTGCAATCTTTTCAGCCTGTGCCAGCAAATCTTCGTTAGCAATTTTCTCATACCCATCGGGATATGGAACACCAATATTTCTCATCACATTAATCTTTGATTCTGTAGTAGCTATATTCAAATCATTTGTAAGAAGCCACGGATATGAAGGCATCAGCGAACCGGGTGACATACTTGATGGATTTTCCATATGCAAATAATGCCAGAGGTTTGGATATTTTCCTCCGATACGATGCAGATCTGGACCAGTTCTTTTTGATCCCCACAAAAATGGATGGTCATAAACATACTCACCAGCTTTTGAGTATTCACCATACCTTTCCGTTTCGCTTCTGAAAGGTCTTACTAATTGTGAATGACAGCTGTTACATGACTCACGGATATAAATATCTCTACCTTGCAATTCCAGTGGGGTGTAAGGTTTTACAGAAGCAATTATAGGAATATTTGATTTGATCAGGAACATCGGAACAAACTCAAATACTGAGGCAATAAGAACTACAATTAAAGTTAGCAGTAGAAAAAGAGCAGGCTTTCCTTCCAAGAACCGATGTATAACTCCACGCTTTAATGGGTCTTTGAATTTCTCAAGAGCTGGTGCTTCAGCAGGTTCTTCTTTGGCGAATGAACCTAGCTTTGCAGTTTTAACCAGGTTATAAACCATCACTATAACTCCAACAAAATACAACGAACCGCCAATCATTCTTATTATATACATCGGAACGATCTGAAGAACTGTTTCGAGAAAGTTTGGATACTGCAAAACTCCAAGAGGAGTGAATTGTTTCCACATTAATGATTGAGTAATCCCTGCGAACCACATTGATAGTGCATAGAAAACTATTCCTAGAAAACCAATCCAGAAGTGGAAGTTAGCAAGTTTTTTTGAGTAAAGATTTGTCTTCCAGAGTTTTGGGACGAGCCAGTAAAGGATTCCAAAAGTTAAAAACCCATTCCATCCAAGTGCACCAACGTGAACGTGTGCAATGATCCAGTCAGTGAAGTGAGCAATAGCATTTACATTTTTAAGTGAAAGCATCGGACCTTCAAAGGTTGCCATTCCATAAGCAGTTACGGCAACAACCATGAATTTGAGAATTGGATTTTCTCGAACTCTGTCCCACGCTCCCCGAAGAGTAAGCAAACCATTAATCATTCCTCCCCAGGAAGGGGCGATGAGCATAATTGAAAAAACAGTTCCAAGAGATTGGGCCCAATCAGGTAAAGCTGAATAAAGTAAATGATGTGGACCTGCCCAGATGTAGAGAAAAACTAAGGTCCAGAAATGCACTATTGAAAGTTTATAGGAATAAACCGGTCTGTTCGCAGCCTTGGGAAGAAAATAGTACATCAAACCCAGATAAGGAGTGGTTAAAAAGAAAGCAACTGCATTGTGCCCATACCACCACTGCACAAGTGCATCCTGAACTCCGGCGTAAATTGGATAACTTTTCAGAAAGCTTGCAGGAATCTCAATTGAGTTTACGACATGCAGAACAGTTACAGTAACCCACGTTGCGATATAAAACCAGATGGCAACATACATGTGTTTTTCACGTCGCTTAATAATCGTTCCGAACATATTTATACCAA
>JAOTUT010000426.1 GCA_029863735.1 Ignavibacteria bacterium | reverse complement strand
TTTTGTCAAAGCCTCATTCAATTCACCAAGAGTAGTTTCGGAAAAACGAGATACACTTATATAACCAATATTATCGTTAAGCATTAAGCTTGCATCAACAGAATAAATAGGAATTTTATCTCTTGTTATTTCGTATACAATTAAATCTTGTAGTCCGGTTCTGCTAATTGATACATTAACTTTAGAGCCTGCTTTTCCTCTTAGTTTTTCTCTTACCTGATCGTTGGTGAATCCAATACAATCTTCACCTTCAATTTTGACTATTCGGTCTCCCGGTAAAATACCGAGTGCCTCGCTTGGACCTCCTGTTATTGGGGAAACGACCGTGATAGTATCATCTACTATTTGAAATTCAATTCCAATTCCCTCAAAATCTCCTCGAAAAGATTCCTCAACGGCTGCAAAATCTTTTGCAGAGATATAAAATGAGTGAGGGTCTAATTCATCTGTTATACCTTTAATTGCCCCTTCAACAAGTTTAGGAGTATCAACTTCTTCGATGTAATATCTTTGTGTATAAGATAAAACATCGTTTAGTTTACGAACACCATCTCTGAGATTATCATCGGAAAAGATCTTTTCTATCTGTATACCAAGTACTATTCCGGCTGTCAGAATGATAATAAGAACTGGTATTCTAAAAATTTTATTCATCAATTCTCCAGTTAATTTTCATGCAAAATAAATTAAATAATTCATAAATGATATGAATCATTTTATCCCCGGTAAATTGAAATGATGAATGCTCAAACCTGCGGTTTCATCTGCGGAAAGAAAATTACATCTCTGATAGATGACTGATTGGTTAAAAGCATCACCAAACGATCTATACCAATACCGATTCCCGCCATTGGAGGCATACCGTATTCCATAGAGCGGATAAAATCTTCATCTACTTGGTGAGCCTCATCGTCACCGGCTTCTCTCATTTTAACCTGGTCCTCGAATCTTTTTCTTTGATCAATAGGGTCAGTCAACTCTGAAAATGCATTGCATATTTCCTTTCCTGCTATGTATCCTTCAAAACGTTCAACAAGTCCTTCATTACTACGGTGCTTTTTGGCAAGAGGCGAAAGAATTAATGGATAGTCAACCACAAAGGTTGGTTGAATTAATTCAGGCTCAACAATTTGGCTGAATATTTCATCGATTAATTTTGCCTTCCCATAAAGTCCGTCTATTTCAATCCCTATTTTTTTTGCCAGTCCTCTCAAGTCATTATCAGATGCTGCGATTACATCAACTCCGGTTTTATCCTTTATTGCTTCAACATAATTTATTCTTTTCCACGGTCGGGTATAATTAATTTTATTTTCTTCATATGTAAATTCAAAAGAACCAAAGACAGTTTTGCAAATATTTTCAAATAACTCTTCAACCAGGTTCATCATCCAATTATAATCTTTATAAGCAACGTAGAGCTCGAGCATTGTAAATTCAGGATTGTGAGATCTATCCATTCCTTCATTTCTGAAATCTTTAGAAATTTCATAAACACCATCAAACCCTCCAACAACTAATCTTTTAAGATAAAGTTCGTCGGCTATTCTGAGAAATAATTCTATGTCAAGTGCATTGTGATGTGTTACAAATGGTCTTGCTGCTGCACCACCATAAAGCGGTTGAAGGACTGGAGTTTCAACTTCCAGATATCCTCTGTCATCAAGATAATTTCTGACTGATGAAACAATTTTTGAGCGCTTAATAAAAACATCCTTCACATTCGGACTTACAACCAGATCAACATAACGCTGACGATATCTTAATTCTTTATCGGCAAACTGGTCATAAATTATTTTATTTCCGTGCTCATCTTCAACTTCTTTTGCCATTGGTAAAGGTCTTAATGATTTGGCCAGAAGTTTTAATGACTTTGTGTGAACTGAAATTTCGCCAGTCTTCGTTTTGAATACATAGCCCTCGATTCCAATAATGTCTCCAATATCCATCAACTGAAACGCATCATAACTTTCACCGATTTCATCTTTCTTAAGATAAATCTGTATTCTCCCCTTTTCATCCATAATATGAGCGAAGGATGCCTTGCCCATCCTTCTGATTGTCATTATCCTTCCGGCAAGTTTAACATCTTTGTTCTCATACTTTTCAAAATTACTTTTTATTTCTTCAGAGTAATTATCAGTATCAAATGAATAAGCAAATGCTTCAATCCCCATTTTTTTAAGTTCTTCGAGCTCCTCATAACGTCTTTTGATAAGCACATTGATATCAGTTTGAGTATTTTCCACTATTCCTCCGATTAGATTCAGCGTGAATATTTATTTCGAATAAGTTGAACTTCCTGAGAAGTTAAATTTCGTGATTTGCCAGGAGGGATATCCAGATAAACACCGGCATAAGATACCCGGTTTAATTCAACTACG
>JAOTUT010000425.1 GCA_029863735.1 Ignavibacteria bacterium | reverse complement strand
GCAAAGGATTTATGGCAGGCTTGGAAACTTTAAAACTATAAAAGATAAAAGACCTGATTTGGTTGTCGGTGTACTTGGTTGTATGGCAGAACGGTTACGGTCAGACCTTGTTGATAAGAAAAAAATTGTAGATGTTGTGGTTGGTCCTGATGAATACCGAAGATTGCCTGAACTGATTGACGTCGCATTCAATGGAGATAAAGGAATTGGAGTTAAACTTTCCAAAACTGAAACTTACGATGATATAATTCCTCACAGAGAAGATGGATTGCAAGCATGGATTTCAGTGATGCGTGGATGTGATAAGTTCTGCACTTTCTGTGTTGTTCCGTTTACTCGCGGCAGAGAGCGCAGCCGAACACTTGCTTCGGTTGTTGATGAAATTAAACAATTATCCGAAAGAGGATTTAAGGAAGTAACTCTTCTCGGACAGAATGTTAATTCTTACAGAGATGATGAATCAACAAACGGTGGTGATTTTGCAGACTTACTTGCTGCTTGTGCACAGGTAGATAGTTCAATGAGAATTCGCTTTACAACATCTCATCCGCAGGATCTTTCTGATAAGCTGCTTTACACAATAGCTCAACACTCAAACATTTGCAACTACATTCATCTTCCAGTTCAATCAGGTTCTAACAGAATTCTTGAATTAATGAACCGCACTTATTCAATTGAGCATTACCTGCATTTTGTTGAGAAAGCAAGAAAGATAATTCCGGGGGTTAGCTTTTCAACAGATATAATTGCCGGCTTTCCAACTGAAACATTTGAAGATCATATTATGACTCTCGATGTGATGAGAGAAGTAAAATTCGATGGTGCTTTTATGTTTAAGTACTCTCCGCGGGAAGGAACAAAAGCATTCAGGATGAATGATGATGTAACGGAGGAAACAAAAGCAAAAAGACTTCAGGAAATAATTAATCTTCAACGGCAGACATCTTTCGAACTAAATCAGGAATTGATTGGTAAAGAAGAGGTCGTTTTGGTAGAGGGTTTCAGTAAAAAATCGGATAAGTTTTTATCTGGCAGATCTGACACAAATAAAGTAACTATTCTTCCTGCTGATGATAAAATAAAAGTTGGTGACTATGTGAAAGTGAAAATAAACCGTGCAACTTCAGCAACTCTCTTTGGTGAATTTACAGGTTTCGTAAATTTGGTTGAAGAAAGTTTATCTTTAACCGGTTGAATTTTTAATCTTTAAATTTCCGTCTGATGGCGGTAAAATAATGCTAAATCTTAAACTAAATTTTTTCCCATTTCTGATTTTACTATTCATATTTTCCTCATCAGTAAAATTATTTTCCCAGGAAATTGATATCGTACCATATTTAAAAGCTATTGAGAGTGGAAATATTGCAGAATCAAAGGAAGCACTAGCTGATTTGAAAATAAAATATCCTGCCGATCCTTCAGTTATGTTTCTCGATGCTGTTTTGAAGGAGAACGGACAGGAAGCAATTGTTATTTATCAGGATATTGTTGATAATTATCCGAAAAGTAAATACGCTGATGCAGCTCTATACAGAATATTTTCTTACTACTATGCTCTTGGACTTTATGACACAGCACGGGAAAAATTAAAACTATTAAAAACATCTTATCCAGCTTCGCCATATATTCAGGTTGCAGATCAAAATCTTTCATTGCTGGAAAAATCTGATGTTCAGGAAACTATAACAAAAACCGAAGAAACTAAACCTAAGACTGAAGAAAATTATAAGTATACCATTCAGGCAGGTGCATTTACTAATCTTGATAATGCAAAAAAGCTTTCAGGTGAATTTGAAAGTGCAGGTATTTACACAAAATTAGATGATAAAATTGTTGGCGGTACAACCTTTCATGTAGTTTATGCTGGAAAGTTCGAAAAGATTGAAGATGCTGAAAGTTTCTTGCAGGTAGTAAATTCACGGTATAAAGTTAATGGAAGCATTGTTTCAATTCCTCCCAAATAGTTGTGAAAATTACGTTTATTGGAACAAACTCTGGTAAAGCTTCTGTAAACAGGTTTCATTCCTCGTTATTACTTTCTTCTGAAGATTATAATTTACTCGTCGATACAGGCGATGGAATATCGCGTGCTCTGCTAATCAACAGAATAAATTTCAATTCAATTAATGGAATTGTTTTTACACATCTCCATCCAGATCATTTTTCCGGATTGCCTGCATTAATAGTTCAAATGAAAATGTTGAATAGAACAGAGCCTCTTGAGATTTATATCCACCAAAGTTTAAAAAATATCGTTGAAGATTTTTTATTGAACTCTTATTTAATTCCTGAAAAGATGAAGATTGAAATTCGTTACAAAACTTTTAAAGATGAGGAATTTGTAAATATTGCGAAAGATTTTTCAATGATTGCCAGAAAAAATTCACA
>JAOTUT010000044.1 GCA_029863735.1 Ignavibacteria bacterium | reverse complement strand
CTCTGCAGCAAGCCATACAATACCAACACCAAATATTCTATCATAGCCAAGTTTTTTAGAGACAATTAAGAAGAGAGGGATAAGAGGTAAAAATTCTTCGCCCATTCCAAGCGTACTTGCACCTATGGCAACAGCCAACATAAGTATAATAACCAGTAATGCAGAACTATTTCCAAATATATCCAGCAGTTTCTGGATGAATGCCATTATTGTTCCTGTTTTTTGGAGTATGCCGAACACTCCTCCAATCATAAATATGAAAAAAATAATATCAGCAGCTTCCCCCATTCCACGCGGTATAGAGCTTAAAAAACCGAAAAGACTAACTGGTGAAGCTTCTCCTTTGACTTCATCTCCGATGATTACTCCTATGGGAGAAATATGTTTTGGTAATTCCTTATATGTTCCAGGCATTACAACTGTGCGGGTTAACGTGCCCACCTGTTTTGTTTCTCTTTTGTATTCACCTGAATTAATGAAATATGTTAAAATAGAACAAACGAAGATCACACTTGTTAGAAGAATAAATACATGTGGTAGCCTGATTTTAACTTTCAATTTCTCTCCATTTTTTAAAAAAATCTTGCAGATTAGTGGTATTAATCGAATGAGTGTAGATCATAAAAAACAAGTTATAGAATGGTCATTAAATTTACAATTTCCTCGCAACAACTACCACAGTCTTCATTGATTCAACAACCCCCACACCTTCATTTATTGCTTCAAGAAAAATAATGTAAATACCGATTCGCAAAGCTTGTCCGTCATCGCCAATACCATCAAAAATAACCGAGCCGGAAGAACCACTTGCTATATTATTTGAAAGGGTTCTGACCAATCTTCCTTTGCTGTCATATATTTTTATTTGAACCTGCGAAGTTGCCTGGGTTAAATTATAATTTATTATTGTAAAGTCTTCATAACCATCATCATCCGGTGAGAATGGATTTGGAGAAACCGAGATATTTGATTGGCTATTCAGATTAACCGTGTAAATACTGTTCTGTTCTCCGGGAGTCGCGCCAATTGGTTTAACACTACTGCTCCAGTTGCTTGCATCATTTGAACCCAGGTTTGGATTTATTCTTTCCAAAGAAATGTTCTTTGTTGAAATAAAATTATCGTTCTGCCATTTATCTGAATACCAAACCGAATCAATTGTATTTCCTTTAACATCTTTTAATAATATTAATTCTCCGGTATTAACTAATCCAAGGCTTGATACTCCGACAATGGTCTTAAGCACAGATTCATCTAAACCATATTTATTAATTACGAGTGAATCTGCTGCTAATAAAAAGTATGAGTCAGGGGGCACTAATAAAGGAGTTGTTGAAAGTTTGAATTCATTTCCATTCTCATCCACTATTTCCCACCCTCCAACATTTACTGAATCACCGCTTAGATTTAAAAACTCAATGAACTCACTGTTGTCTTCAGCAGGATCGTACATAATTTCATTAATTACCATATCATCTCTTGAATAATCCGGAGCGTTTCCAATTGAATTTTCTGCACCCGGAGTGCTGCCAGCCGGGCTGAGAGAAGTTGTCCAATTTGTGCTGTCGTTTGTCTCTTCTTCAAGTGAAATTCTTTCGAGCGAAAGTCCTTTTGCTCCACCCCACGATGAACGATAAAATAAGCTGTCAATTATTCCATTTCTGAAATCATAAATCACAACTCCGTCTGATGTATTACCGAGACTCCCAAAATTAGAGTAGAATACTTTTGATGTAACTTCCGGATAGGCAGAATTGAACGAAGTATCCTTTGCGATTACGATATATTCACCCGACTGTAATGTTAAATCTTCATTTGTAATGAAGCTTTTAGTTGGGATTGTAAGCACATCACTGATTGACCAGTTCATAATATTTATGCTATCTCCTGAAACATTCACAAGCTCAACCCATTCAGGCTTACCGATATCAGTATTGTACATAACTTCGTTAATCAAAACCACGGCGGAGGGAAATCCGGGCTCGACACTTTGCTCATAATAATTATTTAGTGTGTCTTCATCTTCAGTGTAAACTATTCTAACTGCAGCTAATATTTTGGAAGTGATATTCTGAATTGGCAATGAAGATATGATATTTGCAGAATCTTCTGCTGCCAGATTTAAGTTACTCACAACACTGAGTCGCTGATCAACAACATTATTTGAATCTGTATCAATATAAAACTCAACAGAATAATTATTCGCTGAACTGCTTCCGTTATTCCTGATAAAAGCATTAATAAAAACATCATCTCCTTCTACAGGAAAACGCGGACTGAAGCTCATCTCTGCAACGGAAAGATCGAATTGTTTTGGAGTTAAACTGTTTATTCTGCCTGGAGTGCTTTGCTCAATATCTATTGAACTCCCCCAGTTTGCTGTAAGATTTGAGCTTGCATCTACCGACAATCTTTCAAGTGAATAGCCGTTTGTTCCTCCCCATTGATTTGAGTAAAGTACAGAATCCATCTGAAGTCCGCGGTTATCTTTTAGAACGACTCCATCAACATTGTTATTCAAAGTGGGAAGAGGAAGGATAAAAACTTCTGAAGGAATTACTCTGTGGTAATCATAAATTGAAATGCTTCTGCTCACTACCAGGTACGAATTTGGTTGAATAAAAACATCTTGATTTATGGTTACAGTTACCGGTGTTGAGAAAACATCGTTAATAGTCCAACCATTTAAATTGATCATGAGATTTGTCCTGTTGAACAGCTCAATCCATTCAGGTTCACCTCCAACGGGAGTATACATAATTTCGTTAATAACCACTGATTGTGAAGGTAATCCGGGTTCAATTGTTTTATAAAGATTGTTGTTCGTGGTATCCTGATCTGCATTAAATAATGCTTTTACTAAAAATGCTCTTTCAGTTTGAAGATTTTCAATTGAAAAGTTGAAATCGAACACTCCCGAATCATCAGAAACAATAGAAAGATTTTGAAGTGTTTCCAACAATAAATCAGGAATGGAATCCAGATTTGCATCTTCAAAAAGCTGCAGGGAAAAATTAGCATCATTGTTACCAAGATTTTTTATCATTGCAGAAATTGAAACTGTATCACCCTGTAACGAAAATTCAGGATTAAACAGAATGTCAGCAACAGCTATATCAAAATCTTTTTTAGTTAAAGAATTAATTAATCCAGGCGTAGCTTTGAAAATACTTTCTGATGTGTTCCAGTTGGCAGGATCAATGCTTGGATTTTCAGTTGAAATTCTTTCCAAAGATTTGCCACCTGTATTTCCACCCCAGGAAGGGAGAAACGAAAGTGAGTCAACAATAATCCCCATAGAATCTCTAATTACAACAGCATCACCGGTATTGTTTAATGAAGGCAGACTAAAAACTATTATTTCAGAACCAACATCAAAATAATTCAGGATTGATGAGTCCCTGCTGAGAATAATGTAATCATTTGCAGGAATGATTTTATCACCATTTGTAATTGTGACTGTTGAAGCTGCATCAGAAAATTTCCATTTATTCAGATTTATCGGAGAAGCAGTACGGTTATAAAGTTCAACCCACTCGGGTTCACCTGTTGATGGTGCATACATAATTTCGTTTACTACTACATCATTGTAAGCAGCGCCCGGGGGAAATACGGTGAACGAATTAATTAGTTCATTGTTTGTAGGATTTTCATCCGGTGTGAATAATACTTTAGCGATGATCTGGTAATCCCCTGCTGAAAATGAATTCAATATTGTGCTGGCTGTTATCGAATCACCAGAAGAAAGGTTTGAATACTGCTGAGAAAAAATAATTTCACCGGGATCAGCTGTAGAATCAAAATTAGCATCGTTATAAATCTCAATGAAATAATTGTCGGCAGTATTAGTTCCCAAATTTTTAACTTTAGCAAGAACAGTAACATCATCTCCTTCAAATGGCAAAGTAGGTTGAAACGTAAGTGAAGCCATTTGTAAATCAAATTGAGTAGATGTTACTGAATTCTCAAATCCCGGAGTTCCATTCGCAACAAGTGAATTAGCCCAATTACTTTGTGAACTGTCTTTATTCATTACTTTCTTTTCGTCCGAGTGAGTTTGCGTATTATTTGCTGAATAGAAATAAGAATCGAGCGTGTCATCTAAAGTGTTAACCAGCCAAATTGGTCTGCTAGTTGTGTTTGCCATCCCGGACGTGCCGAACGAATTATCCGTTATTTTGAGTACAAGAGCTTCGGGTGGAATTAATCCATCATAAATTCCACTTCCAATTACATAATCAGCTTCTAGAATTACTGTAAATGATTTTGGCGGAAGAATCGTTCCTTCGCCTGCATCAATAAAAAGATCCGGATTAGAAGTATAGTATATAATTTTATAACCGGTAAGATCGATACTTTCCGTCTCGCTGTAATTATACAATTCTATAAATTCATTCGGACCGGTTGAAGGGTAAAACATTATTTCACTTAAAATCAACGTTGAATCGGATTGAGGAAGAATTGATGCAGTAAAGAGAAAGAATATCGGTAATATTTTTTTAAACATAATGAGAAATTATTAATTCTTTCTTGGTGGAAGTGGTCTGCTCATTAAGAAATCAAAAAGTCGATCGGGCATAAACTTAACTATTTTTGAGCTGATCACCGTTGTAAGAGGAAACTGAATTATACTCTTCTCCTTTTTTATTCCTTCTATGATAATCTTTGTAGCTTTATCAACATTCATTAGTAAGGGCATATTAAATTCATTTTTATCTGTCATCGGAGTTCTGACAAATCCAGGTTTTACAGTTATGACTTTAATGTTGTAAGGCTTTAATTCAATCCTGAGACTTTCCAGCAACAAACTGGCTGCAGATTTACTTGCATTATAAAAACCGCTTTTAGGAAAACCTCTGACTTCAGCCAGACTTGAAACACCAATGATCATTCCTTCTTTTCTATGAATAAAGTCTGGAAGTAACTGCTCAACACAATTGATAATTCCAAAAGTGTTGGCATCGAAAATTTCTTTTGCGATTTCTGCTGAATATTCTTTTACATCCGCTCTATGAGAGGCACCGGCATTCAGGATTGCAATATCAATTTTGCCAAAATCATTTTTTACATGATTAAAAGTGTTCCTGACTTCATCAATATTTCCAACATCACACTTGTAAGAAAATACTTTCACGCCCCAATTATTTAATTCTGATACCAGCTCATCCAGTATATTTTTTCTTCTTGAAATAAGTGCAAGCGAGCAGTTTTCCTTTGGCAGTGATTTTGCAAGGCAATAGCCAATACCGGATGAGGCTCCGGTCAAAAGGACAACTTTGTTATTTAGGTCCATCTATGCAAGGGGCATTTTATCGAAATACAGGAAGGAATTTAATCAATTGGAAAGAGTATTTAAACTTTGTAAAAAAGAATCAATTGTTTATCTTTTCTCAAAAATTATTCCAAGTTAATGGATAAGCAAATTTTACCGGTTGGAAATATACTTGTCAGGCAGGAAATTGCTGAAATACCTTTCAAATGCGATTTATTGAAATGTAAAGGAGCTTGCTGTACGTTTGAAAGCCATTACGGTGCACCTGTTACCTGGGATGAAGTTAACCAGATAAAAGAGATACTTCCATCGGTTATTAAGTACGTTCCGAAGGCACATAAAAATGAAATTGAAGAGCAGGGATTCTTTGAGATAAAAAAAGATGAACCACTGCTCAAAAGTGTTAATAACCGGGCTTGTGTATTCGTTTATTATGATAATGAAATTGCAAAGTGCGCAATAGAAAAGGCTTATCTTGATGGCAAGACTGATTTCAAGAAACCGATTTCCTGTCATCTCTTCCCGATAAGAGTATCTGATTTTGGAGGAGATGTTTTGAGATTCAAACACATGAATGAGTGTCAGCCGGCAATTGAACTTGGTAAAAAAGAAAATATAACCATTTCGGAATTTTGCGAAGAACCACTGAGCAAGTTGTATGGAAAAGAATGGTATTCACAATTTAAGGAACTAATCGGAAAGTAAAATGCTTACACTAAGTCAACGTTTATCGCAACAGCAAAAACTTTCGCCGCAGCAGATTCAGTATCAGAAACTTCTGCAGCTTAATACTCTTGCACTCGAGCAAAGAATTAAAACTGAGCTTGAGCTAAATCCAATTCTTGAAGAGGAAATGGAATTGACTCAGGAAACAGATGACAAGGAAAAAGATGAAGATTCAACTGTCGATGAAATAAAAGACCCGGATAATGAAGAGTTCAGCTTAGAAGATTATATGAATGATGATGATCATGATCATGAAAAAGTATACCGTGGCAGTGATGAAGAACAATTTCATCCCCTCGCTCCCGTAAGAGAAACGTTATCCGAACATCTGATTGAACAGCTTAACATGTTGAACCTCGATGAAAATTCATTCAGACTTGGTGAGGAAATAATTGGCAACCTCGATGATGCCGGATATCTCAAAAGAGGTCTTGGTGAAATATTAAATGAACTTGAATTGTTTGAGCATATTAAAATCGAACCTGATGATGCAGAAAAACTTTTAATGAGAATTCAGATATTTGATCCTTTAGGAATTGCTAGCAGAAATCTGCAAGAATGTCTTCTCATTCAAATCCGGAATATGAAAAATGCTGATGATTATTACAGATACATTGCTGAGAAAATGTTAATAGAATTTTATGATGATTTCACAAAACGTAGATTTGATATCCTGAAGCAAAAGATGAACCTGACTGATGAAGCCCTTAAGGATACTGTGAACCTTATTCAAAGCCTGAATCCAAAACCAGGAGAAGGTAATATTGACTCGGCAGAAATGAACCAGATATCCCCGGATTTTATAATAGAGAAAGTTGAAAACGATTTTGTAATAACCCTCAACGACAGAAGTATGCCCTCAGTAACTATCAGCAAACAGTATCTGGAAATGTTCGAAAGCAACAGAAAACGTGGTAAAAAATCTTCCAGAGAAAAAGAGACTTATAAATTTTTAAGAGAAAAATTCGAATCAGCAAAATGGTTTATCGCTTGTATTCAACAGAGAAGAGATACACTAATGAGAATAATGCAAGCAATCTTCCAGAGACAATTCGAGTTTTTTGAGAAGGGACCAAAAGCTCTCACCCCGATGATCTACAAAGACATCGCCCAGGAAATAAATATGGACATCTCGACAATAAGTCGTGTTGTAAACGGAAAGTATGTTCAAAGCCCTCAGGGAATTCATGAACTGAAATATTTCTTTAGCGAAGGTCTTGCAACAGATAATGGTGAAGAGGTGTCCAATAAGCACATCAAAGAGAGGCTTAAAGAAATTATTGACAAGGAAGACAAAATAAAACCGTTCAGTGACGATAAGCTTGCAGAGCTTCTTAATGAAGAAGGGATACACATCGCCAGACGAACTGTTGCAAAATACAGAGAGCAGTTAAGACTTCCCGTCGCAAGGCTCAGAAAAGAACTTTAATGAAACCGGTTGTTGATGTATTAATCATCATCTTTCTTTTTACAGTTTTCGGTTACACTCATTCTCTGGTTGCCTCTGAAAAAGTTAAAATTCAGTTCAAAAAAATATTCGGCGAGTTAATCGCTTTTTATCGATTATTTTACAATATCTTCTCAATAATTTCCCTTTATCTCATTTACATATTATCACCAAAGCCACACCTTATCATTTATGATTTACAAAATCCTTATGATTTGATTATTCTTATTCCTCAGTTTCTATCCCTGGCAGGAGTAATCTGGGCGTTTAAGTATATTTGTTTTAAGGAATTTCTTGGTCTGGATCAAATAAAAAGATTTTTTGAGAAAAGGTACACTACTGAACTCGATGAAGAATTCACACTTCGTATTGAAGGTCCTTACAGATATTCAAGACACCCAGTTTACTTCTTTTCAATAACCTTTTTACTATTCAGACCAGTGATGGATTTGTTTTACCTCACATTCTTTGTGTGTACAGTCGTTTATTTTTACATTGGTTCTTACTTTGAAGAGAAGAAATTAGTAAGACAGTTTGGTGAGATTTATCAAAATTATAAAAAAGAAGTACCGAGAATTTTTCCGGTTAAGTTATTTAAACCTTATAAACAGAAAAAATTTGCTGAAGTTTGAAAAGGAAAATTTATGAGTAAAAAAATAAGATCAACAACAATTCTTGGAATTGTTCACAATGGAATTGCTGCACTTGGAGGCGATGGACAGGTTTCAATTGGCAATACAATAATGAAGCACAATGCATTAAAGATCAGGAAACTTTCTGATGGAAAAGTGATTTGTGGTTTTGCTGGCGGTGCTGCAGATGCATTCTCCTTGATGGAAAGATTTGAAGATAAATTGCAGCAGTATCGTGGGAATGTAAGTCGTGCAGCAGTTGAGCTTGCCAAAGAATGGAGAACCGACAAAATTCTCCGCCGACTTGAAGCAATGCTTGCAGTTGTTTCAAAAGATACTGCCCTTATTGTTTCTGGTAACGGTGATGTAATTGAACCTGATGATAAAATAGTAGCCATCGGTTCGGGTGGAATGTATGCTTTATCTGCAGCAAGAATGTTAAAAAAATACAGCAAGCTTTCTGCAAAAGAAATTGCTGAAGAATCACTTAGGAATGCGGCAGAAATATGCATCTACACCAATGATAAAATTAATGTTGAAGTAATTGATTAAGGAGCTAAATGAAGATGAATGAAAAATCTATGCAGGAATTAACACCGACCAAAATTGTAGAAGAACTTGATAAATATATTATCGGTCAAACTGACGCTAAACGTGCAGTGGCAATTGCACTTCGTAACAGATGGAGAAGACAGCAAATTGAAGATGTCCTCCGCGAAGAAATACTTCCAAACAATATAATATTAATCGGACCAACCGGAGTTGGTAAAACTGAAATTTCAAGACGACTTGCTAAACTTGCTGCAGCGCCGTTTATAAAAGTTGAAGCTTCAAAGTTTACTGAAGTTGGTTATGTTGGAAGAGATGTTGAATCAATGGTTCGCGATCTTACAGACTTTGCTGTAAACATGGTAAAAGCAGAAAAGACGAAGGAAGTTCAATCTAAAGCCGAACACCTTGC